>DATJHZ010000183.1:0-2056 GCA_035493595.1 Cyclobacteriaceae bacterium
ATGAACATATGATAAAATTTATACACGCTTTTTTATTGATAGCAGGGCTTATCTTCTTTCAAGTCTTTGATCTACAGGCACAGGCCAAATTTACCATCAGTGGTTATATTAAGGATGCTTCCAATGGTGAAGCATTAATTGGTGCTGCTGTTTATGTAAAAGAGCTTGGTACAGGTAACGTAACAAATGAATATGGATTTTATTCCATTACCATACCAGCGGGCAATTACACAGTGACGTACAGTTATGTAGGGTATCAGGTTAGCATTCAAACAATTCAATTGGATAAGCTTATTGAGCTTAATGTAGAGCTTAAAGGTGAATCTGAAGAACTTGAGGAGGTAGTAGTAACGGCAGAACTTGAGCAAGCAAATGCTAATAATGCTGAGATGAGTACTAATAAAATGGAGATCAAAACATTACTGAAATTGCCTCCGCTTTTTGGTGAAGTGGATGTTCTCAGAAGCATTCAGCTGCTGCCTGGTGTAAGTACAGTAGGTGAGGGAGCTTCCGGTTTTAATGTGCGTGGTGGTAGCGTTGGTCAGAATCTCATTTTGCTCGATGAAGCGCCCGTATATAATTCATCGCACTTGTTTGGTTTCTTTTCAGTTTTTAATCCTGATGCTGTTAAAGATGTAAAGCTTTACAAAGGTGCTATCCCTGCTCATTATGGTGGCAGGCTTGCATCAATCCTTGATGTTCGCATGAAAGAAGGCAACAACAAGAAAACAGAAGTTACTGGTGGTATCGGTACTGTGTTTAGTCGGTTGGCTGTTGAGGGACCTATCTTAAAGGATAAAGCGTCATTCATTGTTGCTGCGCGTAGATCATATATTGATGTTTTGGCTAAACCATTTGTGCCTTTATTAAAAGATGGCGGTGCGTTGAATTTTTATGATCTCACCTTAAAAGCAAACTACAAGATCAATCAGAAAAATCAGGTGTACTTATCAGGATATTTTGGTCGTGATAATTTTAAGTTTGATAAGACACAAGGGTTTAACTGGGGTAATGCCACCTCGACTATTCGCTGGAATCATCTTTATAATGACCGATTGTTCTCTAATGTTACGTTGGTGTATAGCAACTATGATTACAAACTTCAATTTGGAAAGGATAATCGAAATAATTTCAGCTGGAAATCTTCTATCTCAAATTTTATATTCCGTCCTCAGTTCACGTATTTCATCAACAGTAAAAATGAATTGAATTTTGGAGCTGATGCTATCTATTATACATTCACTCCTGCCGATGCTGTAGGTGTAACTAATGGTAAAGCTGTTGATATTAGCTTGGATAAAAAGTATAATCTTGAGACAGCTTTGCATATTGGTAATAAGCAAACGCTAAATGATGTACTGTCTGTTGACTATGGAATCAGGTTTTCAAACTTTCAATACTTTGGGCCGGGCAATGCTTATACATACAATGATACTGTACCTGGATTACGAAGAACACCAACAGGAGAAATCAAATACAAAAAGGGACAATCCATTGCTAACTATAGCAACTGGGAGCCACGATTCTCTTTCAAGATCCAATCTTCACAGACCAGTTCGATCAAAGGAAGTTACAATCGTATGGTTCAGTATCTTCACCTGATATCAAATACAACGGCATCTAATCCACTGGATGTTTGGACACCAACATCAAACAACATCAAGCCTGAAATAGGCGATCAGTTTACATTAGGTTATTTTAAAGATGTAGGCAGCCAACGTCAATATGAAGTTTCCATTGAAGGATATCTTCGCTATACCAAGAACCAGATCGATTATATTGATGGTGCTGATCTTCTGATCAACAGATACCTTGAAGGTGATTTGTTAAGTGGAAAAGGCAGAGCTTACGGAGTAGAAACCTATCTTCAAAAGAAGACTGGCAAAATTACAGGCTGGGTTAGTTACACTTTAGGACGAACCGAATTAAAAGTTGATGGTATCAACAATAATGAATGGTATAAAGCACGATACAATCAAACACATAATTTGAAAGTAGTTGCCTTCTACGACATTAATGCCCGATGGTCTGTTTCCACTAATTTTGTTTTTTCATC
>DATJHZ010000184.1:0-8962 GCA_035493595.1 Cyclobacteriaceae bacterium
TCTACTGTTTGCCGGTGACATCTCTTATGATCAACAACAAGTCATCAATGGCGAACTCGCTGGTATAAGCGCAGACTATAAAAAATCGAAACAGACTTATAAACAGATTATTGACTACTCAACACACCATCAAACAATTTATCTTCCATCACATGATCCAAATGCAGGGCAACGATTAACAAATAAAGTGTTTTTGGTTTAATGAAGTCCTTCAGCTTTTTCAACCATATTTTTCGAGCCTACATAAAAGGGAGTTCGCTGATGTAATTCTTTGGGCTCGATGTCGAGAATTCTTCTTTGACCATCTGATGCTTTGCCACCAGCCTGTTCAGCAATAAAGGCGAGTGCGTTGCATTCATACATGAGACGGAGTTTACCATTCGGATCTTTTGCTGTGGCAGGATAAATATAAACACCACCCTTAAGCATGTTACGATGGAAGTCTGCCACCAATGACCCGATGTAACGTGCCGTATACTGGTTGTCTTTACAAAATTGAAGGTAGTCTTTAACGGGTTTAGGAAATGAATTATAGCCGCCTTCGTTTACTGAAAATATTTTTCCATCAACAGGCATTTTCATATTAGGGTGCGATAGAAAATATTCACCCAACGTTGGCTCATAGGTAAAACCATTCACGCCATGTCCGGTGGTATAAACTAACATGGTTGATGATCCATATAAAATATAACCCGCTGCTACCTGATCACTTCCTTTCTGCAGAACATCTTTGTTGGTAATGGGTTGCCCTACAGCCGACTTCCTTCTATAAATAGAAAAGATAGTGCCGATGGAAACATTCACATCAATATTAGAAGAGCCGTCAAGCGGATCGATGGCAATTACATAGTTGCCCTGGTTATTCAGATCCACGAAAGTGTCCATCTCTTCAGAAACCAATGCACAAGCCTCTCCACCTTTAGTAAGTGCTCTTGAAAACCTGATGTTTGCCAGTAAGTCCAGCTTCTGCTGTTGATCTCCGGCCATATTAACTGAACCCATGGGCCCCATAATATCAATAAGACCTGCCTTATTTACCTCACGGTTCACCACCTTTGATGCGAGGGCTATATCACGAAGCAGCTGTGAAAGCTCGCCACTGGCATATTGAAACTGATCCTGATTATTTTTGATAAAACGGTCTAAAGCGCTACCAATAGGCTGGGCAATACGTGATTCTTCCATACTTTGCGAAACAAATTTTAGTTTGATCTTTACAAACAAAATTGAACTGCAAAAATATAGCGCAAACGATTTAGTACAACAAAAATGAAGGTTTTTAAATTTGGAGGAGCTTCCTTAAAAGATCCGGATGGCATACGAAACGTCGCTTCCATCATACAATCAGCAAAAGAAAAACTAATTGTAGTAGTATCGGCTATGGGCAAAACAACCGATGGCTTGGAGCGCGTATTTCAGAATAAAAATTCGGGGCGGGAATTTCAAAGTGAGCTTCAACAGCTAAAAACTTATCACAATTCGATACTCAAAGCTCTCTTTCCAGAGGGACATCAGGCTTTTAAAGACGTTGATTCTGTTTTTCAGGGATTGGAACATGAGCTGATGCAACCTGGAGAAGAAGATCAGGTTTATGATCAGGTAGTTTCGTTGGGCGAAGTTCTGTCATCCATTATCGTAAATCATTATTGTCAGCATATTGGCCTTAATGCCTCCTGGCTTGATGCCCGCAACCTGATCAGCACTGATAGCTGCTTTCGCGAAGGAAAAATAAACTGGCAGAAGACTTTAGAAAACATGAAGTCTTTCCATAAAAATGCAGAGGATAAAATCTGGATTACACAGGGCTTCATTGGAAAGACAGATGCAGGATTGACGACTACTCTTGGGCGTGAAGGATCTGATTTCACCGCCGCTATTTTTGCATCACAGCTCGATGCAGAATCTGTTACTATCTGGAAAGATGTACCCGGCGTTATGAGTGCCGACCCAAAACGCATACCCGATGCCGTTGTGTTTGCAGAACTTCCCTTTAAAGAAGCAGCTGAGATGACTTACTACGGCGCATCGGTCATTCACCCTAAAACAATAAAGCCATTAGCCAACCGTGGCATTCCATTAATAGTAAAAAACTTTATTGATCCTTCCCTACCGGGAACATTAATTCATGAGTGTAGAGTCACTAATCTGCCTCCACTCATTGTATTCAAAGGCAATCAATGCCTGGTGTCTTGCAAGGTTACGGATTATAGTTTTGTGAATGAAGAACAGATGAGCATTATCTTCTCTGCGCTTTCGGCATTGGATATTCGCATTAATGTAATGCAGAACTCGGCCATATCCTTTTCATTTTGTATCGACTTCAGAGAAAACAAAATAAAAGCACTTATTGAAAAGCTTCAGCAATACTTCGAAGTTTATTACAATACCGGCTTAACACTCATCACCATTAAAAATTATGATGAGGCTTCGTTTGATAAATATCGCAAGAGAAGTGGCGTGTTGCTTGAACAATCATCACGCTCAACATTACAAGTGCTGGTTAAGCTTTAAGTCTATTTTCTTTGAGGTGATTGATTAAATTATCCATGGTTCGATCCAGGATATCAAACACTTCCTGGAAATCTTTTTCATTTCCATAATACGGATCTGGTACATCACCGGGTCCCTGTGGATCAAACGTACGCATCATGGCAACCTTATCAGCATATTTATAAGCTCGCTCCAATTTCATGATGTTATTGTAGTTGCTTTCATCCATGGCAAAAATAATATCATAATGCGCCAGGTCAGCAGGCTTTAACTGACGACCACGATGATCAATCGTTACGCCGTTGCGAAGTGCATTCTGAATAGTGCGTGGATCGGGTGTGTCACCAATGTGGTAGTTGGCTGTGCCGCATGAGTCCGCCTCAAGCCAATCCGTAAGATTGCTTTCCTTGATCTTATGTTTAAAAACAGCTTCAGCTAATGGTGAACGGCAAATGTTGCCCAGACAAACAAACAGCACTTTAACTTTCATATTCAAAATTTGGGACGAATTAACGAAATGTGCGTCAGGTTGCAAGTTCTAATACTATTTCTAAAGGTTATTTTTATGATTATAATACTGGATCCTTTAAAGGCCTGAAATTAAAAAAGAAAAATATCCACAAACTTGTCCAATACATAAAACTCCAGTCGTCATGGGTTTTTAACAACTAAACTTTAACAATATGAAAGATTTCTTATTTGTATTCAGAAACGATTCTCTGTCTCAACCTAAAGGCTCACCTGAAGAGATGCAAGCCATGACTAAAAAGTGGATGGACTGGATTGGCGGTATTGCCGCACAAAACAAACTGGTTGACCGCGGCAATCGTTTAGATGGCGCCGGCAAAGTTGTACGTCCTAACAATGTAATAACGGATGGGCCTTACTCTGAAATTAAAGAGTTGATTGGCGGCTACACCCTTGTTAAAGCTAACTCGCTTGAAGAAGCAGCAGCGCTTGCCAAGGGTTGTCCTATTTTAACTATAGGAGGCAATGTAGAGGTAAGGGAAATCAGCGTAATGTAATACGCAATTTCTTAATAAAACTTCAAGCTATAAAGTATTGAACTTGTAGCTTGAAGTTTGAATTAGTATCATTTTCATGGAGCAGCAAGAACTCATTCCACATTTATTTCGAACGGAATATCGAAAGATAACGGCTGTTCTGTGCAAACTTTTTGGGATCTCTCATATTGAAATTGCCGAAGACATTGCAAGCGATACTTTTTTACTTGCCTCTGAACTATGGGGTGTGCGGGGCTTGCCTGAAAATCCAACGGCGTGGCTTTACACAGCCGCAAAGAATAAGGCCAAAGATTATTTCAAACACAATGCTATTTTCAATGAGAAGATCAAACAGGAAATAAAACGTTCATCAAGTGATATTTCAGAAATTGAAATTGATTTATCAGATAAGAATATTACCGACAGCCAGCTCCAGATGTTATTTGCCATCTGCAACCCGTCTATCCAGGCTGAAGCACAAATTGGTTTAGCACTTCGCATACTTTGCGGGTTTGGCATTAATGAAATTGCTGATGCCTTTCTTACCAATAAAGAAACTATTAACAAGAGACTGTTCAGAGCGAAAGAAAAACTACGTGTTGAAAATGTTAAGATAGAATTTCCGCCAGAGACCGAAATTCATAATCGGCTTGAAACTGTTTTAACAACGTTGTATTTATTGTATAACGAAGGTTACTACTCATCCAGTCAGGACGTCTCCTTGCGCAAGGATCTTTGTCTTGAAGCTATGCGCTTAACACATTTACTACTCGAAAATAAAATAACAAACAAACCAACTGTAAATGCATTACTGTCATTAATGTGTTTTCATTCATCGCGATTCGAAGCACGCACCAATCAACAAGGTGAAACTGTTTTATATCATGATCAGGATACAAGCCTTTGGAATAAGGAGCTTATTGATAAAGGTGAGTACTTTCTGAATCTTGCTTCCAACGGAACTAAACTTTCTAAATATCATATAGAAGCGGGCATCGCTTACTGGCATACACACAGAGAAGACATTGCTGAAAAATGGGATAACATTTTATTATTATACAATGAACTTTTATTTATTGAATACTCACCCATAGCTGCATTAAACAGAACGTATGCACTCGCCATGGCCAACGGAAAAGAAGAAGCCATTATTGAAGCTGAGAAATTAAATCTGAAAGACTATCATCTCTATCATTTGTTATTAGGAGAATTGTATACAGGTCTTAATAATATAAAAGCCATATCACACTTTGAGATTGCATTGAAGCTTTCAAAATCTACAGCTGATAAAAATATCATCTCAACTAAAATAATTAAATGCGGAGGAAAGCCTGCTGAATAAAGCAGGTGTAAATCTTTTTGTTCGTTACTGAACATAACCCTCTTTACGTTAGTCGATCTCTGCATTTCATTTTATGTCAATCATAAATTATTATAACTACTAATTAAGCTCTGTACGCTTTTGAATCACTGTTCGCTAAATCCGGACAAAGATTATCTATACATATTTTATTTATAGTGCTTTTACGCACGATACAAACGCTAATTATTTTTTGGCAGCATATTAGCCAACAGAGATTTCTATTACTCTACCTGACCTTACCAATATCATTCATGAGACTTCTCATTGAGAGAAATCTATAGTCAGATTTTTTGTAACCATTATAAATTCTCAGAGTAATTAAAATTATGAAAACCAAAATCAACATTCTCATTGGCATGTCATTGTTGTTAAGCACTTCAATGATTATGGCCCAGACATCTGCACCTACAGTTACATCTGTATCTTCAAAAATTGAAGGCACTCCTTATCTGGATGAATCGTATACAAGCGCTAAAGTATTTTTTGATAACAGCAATCCCGCCGTTGTACCTATGCGCTACAATGTTTATCAGGATTTTATGGAGTATACACAGAATGGTCAACGACTTGCCCTGGATAAGAATCATGTTAAGAAAGTAAAATTTGCCAATCAAACTTTCGTAGTTGATAAATTTGAATTCAGAGGCAAAGAAACTAAAGGATATCTATCTGTACTTGATAGTGGCAAAGCTATGTTGTTCGCTAAAAAAGTTGTGATCTTCATGGACGCCAAGCCTGGCAGAGCATTAGATGGTACTGATCTTCCTGCACAATATTCAAAATCTGCTGATGCGTTTTATTATAAAATAGCCAACGGAGAATTACAACAAGTTGGCAATATAAAAGACATGATTGCCAGCTTCCCCGATAAACAGGAAGAGCTAAAACAATTTGTTAAAAAAGAAAAGATATCGCCAAGGAAAGAACAAGAGCTTATTAAACTCATTCAGTTTTATAACTCATCCGATGATATGAAGGTGGCAGATAACACTAAAAGAGATTAGTAACTCATAACAATAACAGCATCAAATTCTGGGTTTGATTAATAATGGGATTTCACCACATCATTTCAATATGATGATGGTGAGTCCTTTTGCATTACCCAATGAGGAGGTTACCATATTTCATTTCAAAAAAAATTTAAGATTTTATAAAATTGTCAAAAAACACGCTTTTTAGCGTTAAAACGCCATTTTATTAATTATTGAGGTGCGGTTACCTTTTTATTTTGTGGGGTATTAATACCCGCATAGCACTTTTATTACCGCCTATTTGATTGAGAAGCCACCTTCGAAAGAGGGTGGCTTTTCTAATTTACATGCTCTACTTTCTGTGAAGCCGAATATTAAACGAGTCTAGACGCTAGTCCGCAATCCATGGAATTTATAACTTATGGATGTTATTGAAATTATAAATTCATCAACAAAAAATATCGATCATGGAATTCATTCTGGTAACGGAGAACTATGAGAAACAAGTGGCCCTTATTCAGCTAAACAGGCCTAAAGAATTAAATGCACTTAACCTGCAACTCATGCAGGAGCTGCGTGACACCCTTCAAGTCCTTGATAAAAATAATGATGTAAGGGCAATTATCATCACAGGTAATGAGCAAGCTTTTGCAGCAGGTGCTGACATCAAACAAATGGCTGATAAAACTGCTATCGATATGTTACTCACCGATCAGTTCAGTACATGGGATCAGATTCGAAAGACAAAGAAACCAATCATTGCAGCAGTCTCTGGTTTTGCATTAGGTGGTGGCTGTGAACTGGCAATGACCTGTGATATGATCATTGCATCTGAAACTGCCAAGTTTGGTCAGCCCGAAATAAAGATAGGCGTTATACCAGGAGCCGGAGGCACACAGCGCCTTACTAAAGCTATAGGTAAAGCAAAAGCTATGGAGCTTGTATTAACGGGTAGATTTCTTTCTGCTGATGAAGCTCACTTCTATGGACTCGTAAACAAAGTTGTACCTGTCGAAATGTACTTGCATGAAGCTGTACAACTGGCAAAAGAAATTGCAGTTCAATCACCTATAGCTGTACAGTTAGCAAAAGAAGCTGTTAATCGTTCATTTGAAACACACCTGGATGAAGGACTTACCTTAGAACGAAAGAATTTCTATTTGGCATTTGCTTCTGAAGATCAGAAGGAAGGAATGAAGGCTTTTATTGAAAAACGTAAGCCTGAGTATAAGGGTAAATAAAAAAAGAGGTTGCGTGGAAATCACAGACAACCTCTTCATCATGTAAATCAATTATCGCACGTTGATACCAAAGCCTGCAGAAACTGAACTGTATTTCTGCAACGTATAATCAGCATGTAAAGTAAACACAGCAAGTTTTAATCTGAAGCCACCAGAAATGCGAGGACCCGAAGCTGCGAAAGCCAATGTTAACGGATTTACTTCACCCGCATCAGCTTTGTTATTATCATTAAAATCATAAGTACCTTTCATTGCTATCTTGGTTTTAGCAATGTTATAACCAACACTTCCGTATACAGTTAATACAGAAACTTTCTTGGAAATAACACCTTGAATAGTTGTTGAATTAACCTGAAAAACACCCCGCTCATCCTGCTCAATAACTTTTGAATTACTCTTACCAAAATTTGCATCCACTTGCATGTGTGTGTATCCAACGAAAGCAGACAAATCAAATGGAAGCAATTTAATGCCCGGCAGATATTGTTTGATGTCATGCATTACACCAATACCAAACAGGTTAAATTTAAAATTATCCTGAGTTAGTGTAGGACAAAATCTGAAGCGAAGTTCTATACTTTTTGGCAAACCTATACCAAGCGTTGCCATAGGCACAGGAATGTAATTCCCAACTGTTTTCTTTATGTTAAGTCCTCCAGGTCCTTCAAATTGATTGGCAGGATCAGTATTTCCTTTTTTCTGATACACCGGAGCCGGGTCAGTAGGACCAAGCATAGTTGGAACTTTTGTAGGTTGTGTTTGCGCTGTACCTCCTGCCTTTGTCAGCAACTCCACTTCTGTTAGTTTGGAGTTGTCAACAGTGTAATACGAATCACTGGATGGAAAGAACATAGGGCTTACAGTAACCGTTAAGTCTACTCCAAAAGTTTTATGAGGTTTGGCAGTGTTATACCAGCCCTGGTTTAAGCCCAGACTCAGGGGCTTTACAACAGGAGCTAAATATCCTGTAAGCAGATACTTGCCATCTGCCAATCCATTCTGCAACAGCTTACCAGCATCATCAGACTGTGCCATAGTTTGAGTTACAAACATTGATAACACGAGGCATGGTAGGGAACCGTAAACCAACTTAAGTACTTTTCTAATCATAGTTTAAAAATTATATACCTATTACATCCCAAGTTAGGTAAATTGGTAAACTTTATAACACGAATATTTCCAAAAAAGAGCCGGTAAATCGATAAACACTATGACTGGGATTGATAATTTTGCATCTGCATGATAATTCTTTATAACTTTTCTATCCTTGTATTAAGGGTTCTGTTTACTATAGCTTCTTTTTTTGGTTCAAAAGCAGAGGCCTTTGTAAAAGGGCGCCGTGATCTTTTCAAGAAATTACAAAAGGCTTTCGAAAATAATACCTCCCCTGTCATTTGGGTACACTGTGCATCACTCGGCGAGTTTGAACAAGGAAGGCCTGTAATTGAAGTATTAAAAAAGGAATGGCCAACACATAAAATTCTGTTAACATTCTTCTCACCGTCTGGCTATGAAATCAGAAAGAATTATGATAAAGCTGATTTCGTATTTTACTTTCCATGGGACACGCGCACTAACGCACAGCGTTTCATTTCCATCACTAAACCAGTACTCACAATATTTGTTAAATATGAATTCTGGTATCATTACTCCGTTGAGCTAAAGAGGCAAAACATTCCATTACTGTCGATATCTTCTATCTTCAGAAAAGATCAATTGTTCTTTAAATCGTATGGAGGATTTTACAGAAGCATACTACAGAATTTTTCATACTTCTTTGTACAGAACGATGCTTCCGTAAAATTACTTCAGTCTATTGGTATTCAACAATGCAAAAAGGCCGGTGATACAAGATTTGACCGTGTAGTTGCATTAACACAAAAGACAGCACCA
>DATJHZ010000185.1:0-4764 GCA_035493595.1 Cyclobacteriaceae bacterium
TTAAATTCAACATCTGTTTATCCATGTCGTTGACTTAAGCTTTTCTTTTAGCCTCACCTCTTTCCTCTCCAGAAGAGAGGATGTCAGAGGAGTAAACGACATTGATCTGTTAATCCTCAATTTCCAAGAGATTGATTTTGAACAGAAGCAAGCTGTAATACTTTTTCATACTCAAGCGGACTAAGGTCATTAAAAAAGTAATGAACAGGATCAATAAGTTCTCCATTTAATAAAACTTCGTAATGCAGATGCGGAGCAGTAGAAAGTCCTGTATTTCCAACAAAGCCTATTCGTTGCCCACGCTTTACCTGTTGATTTTGATGCACATCAAAGTCTTGTAAATGCGCATAGCGTGTCAGATAGCCAAAGCCGTGATCAATGATGATCATCTTTCCATAGCCATCAAATTTTTCATCTATCGTATTAATCTGGCCGTCGGCTGTAGCATACACTGGTGTTCCAACGGTAGCCGAAAAATCAATACCTGTATGCATGCGCATAACTTTATAAATAGGATGAATCCGAAATCCAAAGCCAGAAGCAATGGCAATTAATTGTTTGTTCGCAATAGGTTGTATTGCAGGTATGGCAGCAAATAGCTTTTCCTTTTGCTCTGTTAATGATACCAACTCATCCTGAGATAATGACTCGACATATAATTTTCTTCTTACTCTGTCTACCTTCTCGCTGACCTTTACAATTAAATCACCACTACCCAGTTTCTTTTCCCAGATGTCAGCATATCGGTCATAACCACCGGTTCCTCCTTCGCGAATGTTTTTATCAATAGGATTAGAGCCTAGCACTACCCTGTAAATATTATCGTCACGTTGTTCAATAGAAGTAAGTACGCCATTCAGTGACTCAACTTTTTTATTAAGCTCACCATAATAGAATTCCATCTCTTTAACTTCATGATGTAATTTGAGTTCTCGAGGCGATTCAAAAAACATGGTATAGCAGAGTGTTAGCACAAGGCCTATTACCATTCCCAATGCTGCAATGCCCAACAGGTTGATAATGACGTCAGACGTTTTAACTCTTTCTCGTTTGTATTGAGAAGATTCTGTGTCGTAGTAATACCTGATTTTTGCCATACGTTATTTGAAGCCGGCAGAAAAAATGCGGCATTACAGCTGCATTTTTAAACCTACCTATAGACCATCACCATACACTAGAAACTATTATGCCAGCAAAAAATTGATGGAGATGGAGTGCTTTCAATTACAATCAGAAAATATTGTAACTTTTGAGAGAGAGTGGTGTAGAAAAAAATCTACATATTTTAAAATTGTGATTCAATGTCGTTGACTTAAGTTTTTTCTTTTATTGCCTCACCTCTTTCCTCTCAAAAGAGAGGATGTCAGAGGAGCTTAAGTCAGCGACGTTAAATTGTTAATCTTCTACTTGTATAAGCTGAAACTTGCAGTGTATGAAAATTTCATCGCTAACCAATACTCCACCTGAATCAAGAAGTTTACTCCAGCTTAAATTCCAATTCTTACGATCTAATTTTCCGTTGATATAAAAACCGATTCGGTGATTGCCACGAGTATCCTGCATTTCGCCTACAAATTCAACATCAAGTTTTATAGGATTGACAATACCTTTCATGTTAAGTTCACCATTCAACGTATAGTGTCTGAAGTCATCACCTCTTTCGAGACCCTTACCTTTAAATGTTATTTCTCTATGATCTCTTACGTCAAAGAAGTCTGCACCTTTTAAACGCTCATCGCGATTCTCGTCACCGGTGTAAATCGATTCAGGATCTATCCAGAAATCAATAGCAGAAGTAGTGAAATCTTTACCTTCCATAAAAACAGTAGCGCCAAAGTCATTGAAAAGCCCTTTCACTTTAGCGATCATCACCTGCTTCACAATAAATCCGATTTCACTGTGAGATGTATCGATACTCCATTTAACTTTTGTGTTGACTGTCGCGGTTTCCATAGAATTTATGTTTTATAAATTGTATACTGATTAACGTTGTTAAATAATATTCTTATAAGCATTCATTTTTCTAGAATGCTATGCTGCCTTGCAAAACAAATCCACTGAACTTGCCACCCTCAAGAATATTGGCTGCAGGAAAGTCTTTATACTTTTGTGTTACATACTCACCCTTCACCAGGATGTTACGGGTAATAAACCATCCGGCACCAGCTGCCAAGCGCTCTACAGATACATCGGCACGTGTACCCTGGCTAATACCACCGAACGTAGTTGTTGTAGTGCTCTGTCCAAAAACCTGGTTGCCCTTAACGATATTATATTTAGCACCGGCATAATACTGATCACGCGTTCCAAAACGGTAGAGCACATCAACAGCAATCTGTTTAAACTTTCTGTCTTTTAGTTTAGTAAAAACCGTGGCATCAGCTGCTGATGCTGCATATTGAACTTCACCATTTTCAACAGCGTTCTGACCTTTGGCCATTTCGAATGTTCCAAACACTTCAATGCCTCCTAATTTTATAAAAGGGTTTAGCATAACGGTTGTAACATTGTCTTTAAAGTTGGGATTCATTCTACCTGCGAAAGCATTGCCTGTTAATGTTGCACTGGATGGTTCCATTACATATTGGTAGTTTGAACCTGTGCGGTCACCACCATAGAGCGTGCCGCTAATGGAAGATGTTTTATTCAGCAGCGATCCTGTGATGCGCACTCTGCTTTTTTCACCGATAGGTTTATCAAATCCAATCTTTCCATAAACCGATGGGCTTCGGTCCGATGACCTGGTAACACTTCCCTGAATCTCACCATTCGTCATACCGGCCATGGCAATAATTCCGTTTCTGTGCCAGTAGAGCTCTGCTCCTATCTCCGTTGTGAAAGCGTCCATGATGTTATTCTCCATGAATGGATTCCAGAATGTGTTGCCACCATCGCTTCTGCGAAAATGTGCATCGCCATAATTAATTTCCATGTGACCAACTTTCAACGTGAGGTTCTCCCAGATTTTATCCAACACAGCGCTTTTTAGAAATGAAACTTTATCTATTTGCAGATAGCCTCCCTTCACCCATGTTTCATTGTGATGATGAGTAGACATATAGGATACAAGACTGATGCGAACACCATCCGCCAACTGAACATCTATATTCAAATTTGCCTGTGCCAGCGGAAAGCCTGTTGCCAGATCATACAATGGGATTCCGCTTGTATTGCTATGCTTGAGACTTTGAAAACCTTGCGTGAAGTTTGCACCAATTCTCAACTTAAAACCGTCATAAATAATAGTGTCGCGTTTCGAAGTTTCAAACACATTAACGCCACGTTGATCGTAGTATCGAAAGTATTGAATATCACCTCGCTGTGCCCATGCACCTTGCGTAACCACCATGAAAAGAAATAAACCTGTAATTCGTGTTAAGGAAAAATATCTCATACTCTTTATAAATTTCTATTTCGTTGCATTCAATGCAACCTTTGCACGAATTACTACCATACTAAAGTTTACAGTGACCTCATCTCCCACCTTGATTGTTCCTAATACAGCCGTTGGAGGCTTCATATTAAATTCACTCATCTTTAGTTTTTTTATTACTGTTAATTGTAAATCACCATTCGGCAATTCTTTTCCTTTAGCTATTAGAGTAGTTGGAATTGTTACTCCTGCCATGGTTAAATTTCCTAATGCTTCAATGGTTACATTTTTTAATCCGTCAATAACAACTTTAGCACTGGCAAATGAATATATAATGAACGGGTTTTTGTCGGAGATAAAAGCTTCATAGGTTTTGTGATCCATGATCTTGCCTTCTTTGCTTTTAATTCCTTCCACCATTATTTTCACTTCAACATTGTCAAGTGTTTTAAGTCTGTTATTTTGTGATTGAAATGATCCTTTACATTGAATTTTAGTAATGTCAGACTCCCAGTCATGGAGTGATGATGTACCGTGTATAAATGCTTTAGTTGATTTGATAGTGAAATCCTGAACCGAAGTGGTGATTGCGCCGCTTATTAGCAAAACAGCACATGCTACCATAAACAGAGTTATAGCATACACATGTTTAGGCAATTTCAATAATATGTTGTTAGCTATTTTCATTTCGTTGTTTGCATTAGTTTAGTTGATACTACTTTGCATTCAGAATCAAAATCAGAGTTTTATTCAAACTGATACTCCCATCGCTTCGGCATATACGAGTATCGTTGAATAATATGGGGATTAACTATTATGAACTTCTAATACATTCTGGAATTACATAACGAGAGAAAAAAGGTGCAGCATTGCTGCCACACCTTTTTAAACCTACCTAATAAACCATACACGGTGTTATAAATTATTGTGCCCGATGTTTTGTGCTGTTTTATAAAATGAATATTACTTATTACACAATGCCAGCAACAAGATGTAGACGGGCCTCTACAATTAGTTATGCTATTGGAAACTTCACAGTATCCTGAAGAACAAAAAAGTAAATTGAAGTCAATCAATTTACTTTTCAGTTATTAGCCTTTTAATATGGAGCTCCTCCTGTATTCGAACCCATAAATCCGCCCCAATACATTCCTGCTGAATCAAACATATGTGTATTCGTTTCGGGCCAATGGTCTTTATCAAAGCCAGGAGCATCATGAAGGATGGCTTTATCCTGATTCAATATAAAACTGTAATTTTTTGCATCCAGTTTTAATAATTGAAATGGTATGGCAAAGAATTTTTCTCCAATACCTAAAAATCCACCTATTTCAATTACAACATATTCAATTTTTCCATTTTGCATATCGATCATGATATCCTTAATAGAA
>DATJHZ010000186.1:0-9024 GCA_035493595.1 Cyclobacteriaceae bacterium
GCATCTCCTTTCTGCGACCACGATACTTTCTCTTCGCTCCCTACAAGTTCAATTTTCGAAACTTTTCCATTACCCGCACTCAAAGCCAGCGACTTAATTACAATTTGCTCTTTAGGAATATCGAGCACAAAAGCATATAACGAATTATCTTTTGTAGTGAAACGAATATCTTTTTCCTGATAACCTTTGAATTTATATTCATTGAACTGAATATGTTCATCTATGTTCTCAGTTGGTCCTTCACCTGAAGTTATCCATGGACGACTTCCATAAATTCCATCACCATTTACTGAAAGCCACTTACCGATAGCAAGTAATACTTCTTGTTGTTCTGGCGTAATTGTTCCATCTGCTTTGGGACCAATGTTCAATAACAAGTTTCCATTCTTGCTCACAATATCAATCAGAGCATCGATGATCTCGTTTGGCTTTTTATTTTCTTCACCATCAATGTAACCCCACGATTTTTTACCGACCGATGTATCAGTTTGCCAGGGATATTTTTTCGTAGCCTTGCTGCTGCCACGTTCAATATCATAAACTGCGGTACCTTCTGGGTAAGCAACATTTTTATAATTGATCACAACACCTTTGTTCCACTCTAAACCTTTGTTGTAATAAAAGGAAGCAAATGATTTACGATATGGATCCATAGCTGGTTGCTCAATCCACCAGTCAAACCAGAATAGTTGTGGCTGATAGTTAGTGATGAGTTCTGTGTTACGAAGAAGCCAGTCATTCATAAACTCAGGCGAAGGTGTTTCATTCTCTTCACGTGCTGGTCCATAGAAATCCTGATAGGCCGGATCAATAACATCTGAATTAAATTTGCGACCACCATTCATAAAGAACCAGTGCTCAATACGATGTGATGACAATCCAAAAATAAGTCCTTGTTTGCGGGTAGCCGTTGCCAACTCCCCGATGATATCTCGCTTAGGTCCCATTTCAAAAGCATTCCATTTTGAGAATGCTGTTTTATACATGGCAAAACCATCGTGATGTTCTGCTACGGGAACGATATACTTAGCACCTGATTTTTTAAACAAATCAACCCACTGATCGGCATTGAATTTCTCTGCTTTAAAAAGTGGAATAAAATCTTTGTAACCAAATTTATTCGGAAGACCATATTTTTCAACATGATGCTTAAACTCATTTGAACCTTGCTGATACATCTGGCGTGGATACCATTCCGATCCGAAAGCCGGCACTGAATAGACACCCCAATGAATAAAGATTCCAAACTTGGCATCTTTAAACCATTCAGGACATTCGTATTTTTTCAGTGACTCCCAATTTGCTTGGTAGCGATCCTGCGCTGAAAGTATTTTACTACACGCTAGAAAGAGTAAAAGAAAAAGGTATCGACAAGTAGATATTTTCATAGGGTTTTATTTATTAAGCTTTATGCATTAGCCAGTGCTCTGTCTAAATGAACATAGCCTCCATCAACATATACTAATTGGCCAGTGGTATGACTTGATTTATCAGACAACAGAAAGGCTGCTGTGTTTGCAATCTCTTCGGATGTTGTCATTCTGTTACCCAATGGTATTTTGGATTCAATCTCTTTTAATTTCTCTTTTGGATTTGGTAATGTTTCTATCCACCGGGAATAAAGCGGTGTCCAGCATTCAGCAACAACAATTGCATTTACACGAATGCCATAGCGTAGTAATTCCACAGCCCACTCACGTGTTAATGCATTACGTCCGCCATTTGATGCCGCGTACGCTGATGTATTTCCCTGGCCTGTATCTGCAGTTTTAGAACTGATGTTTACAATAGAGCCTTTCGTTTCTTTCAGATAAGGCAATGCATAGTGTGCCATCAAATAATAGTGAACAACATTTTTATGAAGCGATGCCATAAAGCGTTCGTAGTCTCCATGCTCAAGGCCTACACCATCGTTAACACCGGCATTATTAACCAATCCATGAATTTTGCCAAACTTCTTTATTACAGTCTGAACAACTTTTTCTGATTCTTTAGGATCTGTTAACTCTGCTGTAACGGCAAACGCACGGCCGCCAGTATGTTCGATCTCAGCAACTGTCTTTACATTGTCTGATTCGTTTCTGCCCACAACAACAGGTATGGCGCCTTCAGATGCCAGTACTTTAACAATACCTTCGCCGATACCTTTGGCTCCGCCTGTCACGATAACTATGTTGTCTCTTAATTGTAAATCCATGGTAGTGCTTATAGGTTATAGAATTTTATAGCGTTTTGTCCGAAAAACATGTTCTGTTCATTTTTAGTGAACGAAGAGAAATAGTTCTTGACTACATTTAATGTTTCGGCATACGAACCAGCAACAAGGCATACAGGCCAATCTGAACCATACATGATACGCTTTGTTCCGAAAGCCTCAACAACAATATCCATGTAAGGATTAATGTCGCCAGCGCTCCAGTTCTTCCAATCAGCTTCCGTGATCATTCCAGAAATTTTGCAGTATACATTTTCATGTTTTGCAACCTCCTGAATGTCCTTCTTCCAATCTTCAATTTTCTTTGTTTTTATTTCAGGCTTTGCAATATGGTCAATAACAAAAGTTTGATTGGGGAATAGAGAAACAAATTCAGCCGTGTACTTTAATTGATCCGGGAAAATTAAAATATCATACGTGAAATTGAATTCTCTTAACTTATCAATTCCACGTTTAAAATCATAACGCAACATAAAGTCGCGCTGCTTCTCGCCTTGCAATACATGCCTGAAGCCTTTCATTTTTTCAAAGCTTTTATAATAAGCCAATCGATCATCGATATTATCTGCTTCAAGATTTACCCACCCAACAATTCCCTTTATAAAATCATTTTGCTTAGCATGCGAAATCAAAAAATCATTTTCATTTTCTGATTGATCAGCCTGAACAGCCACACAACCTGAAACTCCGTTTGATTCCAGTATTGGCTTTAGATGCTCAGGTAAAAAGTCTTTTTGAATTACAGACATATCATCCGTAATCCAGCTGTCTCTCACCGGGTCAAACTTCCAGAAATGCTGGTGAGCATCAATGACCATACGCCCGTACTCTTTGTTTTGATGTTCCCAATCCATCGATACCTAATTCAACAACATCACCTGGTTTAAGGAATATTGGAGGTTTAAATCCAAGACCTACGCCGGCTGGTGTTCCAGTAGAAATAACATCACCTGGAAGCAATGTCATAAACTGGCTTATGTATGAAATAACAAATGGAACGTTGAAAATAAAATTAGAGGTGTTGCCATCTTGCATTTTCGTGCCATTAACCGTTAGCCATAAGCGAAGATTATCAACATTAGAAACTTCATCTTTTGTTACCAACCACGGACCAAGCGGCGCAAATGTATCACAGCCTTTTCCTTTATCCCAAGTTCCACCACGTTCAATCTGAAATTCACGTTCCGACACATCGTTATGCAAACAATAACCCGCTACATAATCCATCGCTTCTTTCTCGCTTACATAACTTGCTTTCTTGCTGATTACAACGGCAAGCTCTACCTCCCAATCTGTTTTAACAGAGTTCTTCGGTATAATAATATCATCATTAGGACCACATAACGCTGTAGTAGATTTCATAAAGATGATCGGCTCTGCAGGCGGTGTTGCATTTGTTTCTTTTGCGTGATCGGCATAGTTAAGACCAATGCAAATTATTTTAGAAGGACGTGCTACCGGCGATGCCAGTTGAACATCACTCGATAAAACTTTGAGCGATGAAAGATTATCCGTTACATACTTCTTAAGTTTTGTTAAACCATCAGAAGCAAAAAATTCTTCATTATAATCCTGGCCAAATCCTGATGTATCATAAAGTTTATCATTCAGCACAATGCCTGTCCTTGTTTTTTGATTCTCGGTGTAGCGAATTAGTTTCATTGGAAAATATAAGTTTAGAGTTTGGCCTCACCCTAATCTGCTCCGAGGAGAAGACTTGGATGAGGCTCTATAAATAATTAACTGTTAAGTCTGATAAAGCCACCATCGATAGGGTAATCTGTGCCGGTGATGAAAGAAGCTTCATCGGAACACAGATACAAAACCAATTTCGAAATTTCATCGGGCGTACCCATACGACCAATCGGTTGAGTCTTTGATAATTTTTCAAACATCTCTGCTTCTTGTCCGGGATAATTCTTTTTTAAGAAGCCATCAACAAACGGTGTATGCACACGTGCTGGTGAAATACAATTGCAGCGAATATTATCTTTGATATAATCTTTAGCGACGGATAGCGTCATGGCTAATACGGCTCCCTTACTCATGGAGTAAGCAAAGCGATCATTCAACCCAACTACTGCCGCTACAGACGACATGTTTAAGATCACACCACCGCCATTCTCTTTCATTACCGGAAGTGCTGCATACAAGCAATTATAAACTCCCTTCACATTCACATTATAAACACGATCGAAATCTTCCTGTGATGTTGTTGTCACTCTGCCAATGTGCGATATACCGGCACTGTTCACCAAAATATTTATCGATCCGAACGATTTGAATGACGCGATCACCTGTTCCTGCTCAGCAACATTCACGATCAGTGCAGATGCCAGGCCCCCTTTAGATTTTATTTCATTTACAACTTCATTAGCTTGTGCTTCATTAAAGTCAGCCACGCCAACGTGCGCGCCTTGTTCTGCAAATAGCAAGGCCACTGCTCTCCCTATACCACTACCACCACCCGTTACAATTGCTTTCTTTTGCTTAAGACTTAACATTGAAGTATTATTTTTTATTTGGTTTAATTATTTAATGAAAAGATCTTATCCATGAGCACCCATTTTTCGCCGGGCTTTGATCCCGGTATGGGTTCTTGAAATTTCCACATAAGTGCTTCCCATTCTGCTACTTTAGGATTACCAGTATCCATTGCTGCTTTGCGTTCGAAACTGAAGCTTGCATCGGTTTCCATGATCATGAAAAGCCGATTGCCAAAGCGATAGATTTCCATATCAACAATACCAGAATCCCAGATGCTCTTCTTGATTTCGCTCCACACATTTTGGTGCCACTGCTCGTATTCAGCAATCAATGCCGGATCATCTTTCAGGTCTAGCGCCAGACTATATCGTTTTGTTGTTGCCATAGATCACTAAATCTGATTATTGTTTTATAAAGGATTAAAGTTACACATCAAAATTAGTGAGACGTCGATAAGACTACTTTTTTTACACTAATGTTTTTAAGTGCGAAATAGAAGACCACAACAAAGCATGATGCGGGCACCAGGTATGCTGTTTGAATATTGGTAAGATCAGATACTTTACCCATGATGGCCGGGAAGATAGCTCCTCCCACAATAGACATGATAACAAGAGATGAACCTTCTTTTGTTTTAGAGCCAAGTCCCTGTATGCTCAGTGCAAAAATAGTAGGGAACATAATCGACATAAAGAACTCCACTCCCACCAGGGCATATACCGAGAATTTGCCATGCAACGTAACTGCAAGTATTAATAACAGGAAGTTCATCACCGTATAAATAGCCAGCAATCTTGATGGGGCGATGTACCTCATTAAAAAAGTACCAATGAAACGGCCTGCCATAAAGCCAAACAATGCCGCTGACAAGAATACAGCCGCGGCTTTTTCCTCAATTCCCGCTACCCTATATGCAAACCTGATAAAGAAACTGCTCACACAAACCTGGGCGCCCACATAAAAGAACTGCGCCAACACACCCAGCATCAGATTTTTTTCTTTCAACAGCGAGCCACCTGAGTTTTCTTTCTCTGCACGATCTTCAATTTCGGGAAGCTTTGTTCTCCACAATATCAATGCTACTAACAATACTACAGCACCTATGATAATGAAAGGAAGCTGCACCGAAGAAGCTTCGTGATTTAAGTACGTATCCAATTGCGCTGGCGACATACCGGCTTCCTCTTCGTTTGATAATATTTTGCCAGACAATATGAAATGTCCACCAATGAGCGGGGCCAGTGTTGCCGCTAATCCATTAAAAGATTGAGCAAAGTTTAATCTTTCTGCTGAATTCGATTCATCACCCAACACCGTGATGTATGGGTTAGCTGCGGTTTCAAGAAATGCTAATCCACAGGCGATGATAAAGAGCGCGCCTAAAAAGAAAGTGTAGTTTCTGGTTTCTGCCGCAGGGTAAAACAAGAAAGCTCCTAATGCAAATAAAGTCAGTCCAAAAATGATTCCTCCTTTGTAGCCAAAACGTTTCATGACCTGACCCGCAGGTATGGCCATGATAAAATAAGCTATGTATGAAGCGGAGTCGATTAAGGCTGATTGAAAATCAGTTAACTGACAGGCTTTCTTAAGATGCGGGATGAGAATTGGATTGAGATTGAGGGCAAAGCCCCACATAAAAAACAGTGATGTTATGAGGATGATGGCAAAACGGGTGTTGTTGTTTTTCATTCGTCTACGTTAGTTAGTTGGCTTAACTCAAGCTATAAAACCTCAATCAAACGATTGCAAGGAACGAGGATTTTTATTCAGATCGGTTTGCTTTATTAGCCAATTATTAAGTTTTTTTAACATATTTACATATTCATTAGATGATTATGTTGAATAATTATCTAATTGCCAACGATTCCGAACTGTCTGACTCATGAAGCCAAAATTACTTCAGGTTGCCACATCACCCGATCACTCATTCAGTGTCAGGCAAGACAGGTATGCCAATATCAACAACCGCTGGCATTACCATGCAGAAGTTGAACTGATCAAAATCCACAAAGGCAGTGGCACACAATTTATTGGCGATGACATTAAACGATTTGAGCCTGGCAACATTGTATTGGTGGGTTCTAACCTTCCTCATTATTGGAAGTTTGATGAAACTCAGTTCCAGTCAAAAAAAGAATCCAACGTTTTCTCAACTGTCATTCACTTCTTCGAAAATTTCTGGGGCGATAAGTTTATCAATCTGCCCGAAACTAAATCCATCAAGAGCGTATTAGAAAAAGCAAAGCGCGGTATTTCTGTTAGCGGAAAAGATGCTCAATACATTGGATCACTCATTGACAAAATAAATGCAACAGATGGACTAATGAGATTGATGACCTTGGTAGAATGTTTATCAGCATTTGCCAACGCAAGTGAGATAACATTACTTTCTTCTATTGGTTTTAATGTTGATTTCTCAGACTCTGAAAATGAGCGCATCAATGCTATCTACAATTACAGTCTCAGTCGTTTCAGTGGTGAAATTTACCTGGAGGAAATTGCAGCCGTTGCAGGTATGGTGCCAAATTCTTTCTGCCGATACTTTAAATCACGCACTGGCAAAACGTACTCTCAATTCCTTACCGAACTTCGCATCGGTCAAGCCTGTAAACTTCTGATTGAAAATAAGCTGAGCATAAAACAACTTTGCTATGAAAGTGGCTTTAATAATTTTACCTGCTTCCATAAGAATTTCAAGGCTATAACGGGCAAGAGTCCGCAGAAATATCAGCAGGAGTATTTGCATAGTTGACGTATCTCATTACATTTTAGATGATGAAAGACTTTACCAAAGAAGATACGCTATTGAAAGCATCGTCTACCTAGTGAAACTATTCATATTTAAATTCGCTGTGTTTGTATTCCTCTTTCTTATACTGTCTCCTAAGTTCGTCAAAGCGATTGTTTTTCTTATCACTGCCGAATCCACAAAGCACATTTTTAATTATCGGATTTTCGAGGGCAGGTATTAAGTTTTCCGGTTCTTGATTCGATGCTAAAGCGCAAATTAATTCTCTAAGATTAGGTGCTGTTCTTAATGCTGTTAAATCTTTGAGTCCTTTTAAATTTTCAATATAAATGCGTCTAAGTGATTTATTTTTATCAAGATGAGGCAATACTTGAACTTGCTTGAGAGATTGAAGAAAAACATTCTGCAGCGTTGGTAAACTTGATATGAAAGATAAGTCACCTAAACCTCTTACCTGCCATAGTTCCAGATATTTTATTTTCGGCAATGTTGTCAACGCATCAAAGTTTTTTATTCCGCCAAGTTTTATGTCGACCGACCATAAATGTTCGAGTTTTGTGAGAAAGTCTATATTTTTGGTTGAGACCGAACGCAAAACTATTGTTTGTAAATTCTTCAAATGAGATATTGATTCTATTCCATTTTGATGTCTTTCAAGATAGAGATGTTCTAAGTTTGTAAATCGTGATATACATTCAATTTTAATTTTTGTTGATCTTGTTTCGTGAAGAGAAAGTCCTTTAATATTTGGATTTATCTTTTCAAGAAAGTCAAAATTGTCAAGATTAAAAATACCAACTCCAAGAGAATCTAAATTCTTCAGTTTGATAACTGTTTCAATATTTGATGCCTCCATTAAACAATCAGCTGATAATTTTCTTAATGAAGGAATTCTTTCAATAAACGATAAATCACACTTTTCACTATAGTGCGCATAAATTCTAAGAGTAATGTCATGTCGTTTTGAAAAAACCTCTTTTTCCAAAAGTTCAATTTCCTTATCCTCCAAAGAACTTGCAAATTGAATTGACTGAGTCTTTGAATTGCTAGCTAGTTTCTGAAGGTCGTTTCTTGTCACACCTTTTGAAATTTGATATCGTCCAGTTACTTCGTTAACCGTTTGTATACTCATATCCATTTATTGTGCATAATTAATTCTCTTACTCAAAAGCCTAATCTATACATTCAATTCAATTAATATTGACGTACCTGTATCTGGTTGTGAATTTACGTCCAGCTTTCCTTTCAAAAACTCAACACGGTTTCTGATATTATTCCAACCTATTCCTTTTACATGATTCAATGTAGTGGTGTCAAATCCTTTTCCATCATCTTCAACGGTAATCAATAGTTGGCTATCGGTCTTCGTTACCTGTACGATGGCCGATTTAGCTGAAGCATGTTTAATAATATTATTGATCAACTCTTGTATAATGCGATAAATTGCGATAGCCGTAGTCTGATCTATCACAATATCTTCCAATCCGATGGCTTGATACCGGAGTGCCAGCGCGCCCGTATGATTGATCTCAGAGCAATAATTATTCAACGCCACATTTAATCCGGAATTTAC
>DATJHZ010000187.1:0-4163 GCA_035493595.1 Cyclobacteriaceae bacterium
TTTAAGCACCTGAAACATAAAGTTCGCCATGAGCCTATTGGCTTTAATTTATTACCTAAGAAATTCACGCTCCATCATATTCAGGAACTATACGAAGCCATACTGGAAACTGAATTGGACAAACCCAACTTCAGACGTAAGCTGCTGAAAATGAATTTGCTTGTGCCCTGTCATGAGAAACAGGAAGACGTTTCGCATCGGGCCGCCAGCTTGTACCGCTTTGATAAAAAGGTTTACGATAAGCTCACCGAGAAGGGTCTCACGTTCGAACTTTAATAAAGGAAGTAATGCACCATTTATCAGGTAAAAAACGGACAGACATCGCAAACGCTTGCAGGTTAAAAAATTTAAACTCATATTTCAACACCTAAAACAATAACCTTTCAACCACTATGGAAAAAAAGTTTAATGCTTCAAGGCTCTTTATAGGAAGCTGCCTGGCACTATTAGTAACTTCGCTCACCTTTGCTATTCGTGCAAAAATAGAAGGCGTATTCGGATCTGAATACGGACTTGCAGGTGAAGAAATTGGCTGGGCATTCGGTCCTGCTTTCTGGGGATTTACCATCGCCATGTATGTTGGCGGATTGATTATCGACATTGTTAAAACCCGTAATATTATCTGGCTTGCATTCTTTATGCATCTCATCGGGATCATCATCTTGTTGATGGCGAAAGATAAAACGACACTCTTCATTTCGAATGTATTTATTGGTCTTGGAAATGGTAGCGTTGAAGCGGCTTGTAACCCCTTGATTGCTTCTATCTACACTGAGAATAAAACCAAGATGCTGAATCGCTTTCACGTTTGGTTCCCTGGTGGAATTGTAATTGGTGGTGTATTAGCAGCACTTTTAATTGATACGATGGGATTGCCATGGCAATTATTAGCTGGCTTGTTATTTATACCACTGGCTGCTTACGGATTCTTATTCATGGGTCAGGTTATACCTGAAACAGAACGTGTAAGCACAGGTGTCAGCTATAAAGACATGTTGAAGAATGTTGCAGCACCGATCACGATTATTGCTGTTGTTTCTTTTATGATTCTTGCTGCCTCTGTGCCTGCTATTAAAATTGATTTCACATCAACAACAAGTTTAATTGTGATGGGCTTGATTGTAGTTGCTGTTATTGTTGAAGGTAAAGCGATTAACAAAGTAAGTTTATTATTTCCGCTCATGCTCTTCTGTATGTTCTTAACGGCATCAACTGAGTTAGGAACTAACCAGTGGATCAATGCTCTTCTTGGAAAAACTGGTATTAATCCGATGATCATCCTGGTAGTTGTTACCGGTATCATGGCCGTAGGACGTTTCTTTGCTGGTCCGCTTATTCATAGATTAAATCCTCCAGGTGTATTGCTTGGGTCTTCTATTATTGCTGTTGTTGGGTTGTATTTATTAAGTATTGCGGATGGTGCTGCGTTTACCATGTTTGCAGCCATAGTGTTTGCCGTTGGTGTATGTTACTTCTGGCCAACGATGCTTGGCTTCGTAGCGGAATATATTCCGAAGAGTGGTGCGCTTGGTTTGTCTATTATGGGTGGAGCTGGAATGGTTGCAACGTCAATGGTTCTTCCTCTGATGGGAAAATCAATTGATACAGCTGGTCCTCAGGCAACGCTTAGACTTGTAACGATTCTGCCTGCTATTCTTGTAGCAGCGTTTATATTTCTGAATATTATTGTGAAGAAGAAAAGTCATTGAGCCTCATCCACGGCCCTTCTCCGGGAGAGAAGAGAGTTGGAGCTTAGTATTGATATTGAAGAGACAGAGTTGATCTGTCTCTTTTTATTTTAAATGAAATCCGGCTGAATTAAATTCATTTGTATCCTACCCGATTGAGAACTCGAGCTTCGATCATCGTGTAGCGAAAATGCGCGCTGGGACTTTTACTCTTCATAGAAAGGTTGTGCACGCGCGATGAAACGAAAGAGGCAGACCAAATGCTTAATGCATTTGGTCTGCCTCTTTCGCATTGTAGCTGAAGCCGATCAACTCGCGACTTGATGTCGCGGGTTGATTGGGCTTCATATATACTACCGTATCTCGTAATAATGCAAATTCATTTACATCTGCCTGCATTCGTGAGCTGTGCTTCGCTCTTACGATTTATAGTTTTAGGAAAGTTTTCGAAACACGATCTCAGCATTAATATCTAGAGTATAGCACCTATCCTGTTGATGGGGCTTCAAACTATAATGCGTTAGCTCCTATTGCGCGGTGCACAACATTCAACAAAAAACAAAAAACAAAAAGCGACAGCGCGCATTTTCACAGCATAATGATCAAGCACAAGAAGATGAAGCTCAAGAACAGATCAAATTCATTATACGTGTTACGATTTACCGCAAACTAAACTGAATATCATTAAAGCAATATACCTCGTATTGAAGCCTGATCAACAGCGACATCAAGTCGCTGTTGATGGGCTTCAAATTATAATGCGTTAGAGCGTTGATCAAATGCAGCAGGCATTTGATCAACGCTCTAACGCTCCTATTGCGCGTGCACAATCTCTCCACAAAGAACAAAAAGTCTCAGCGCGCATTTTCACAACACATTAATCAAAGCACAAGAAGCCCGCGACGAGAAACTCTTCAAACTCATCACACTCGCAATGAAATTCAAAATCTGCCAGTATAAATATCCGACTTGAATTTGATGCTGTGGATGCTAAATATTCAAGCAATACTATTTTATTTTACTTGACTAAATTTTGTCAGAACCAGACTGAAAGCCTATATTCGTGGACTCATCTGTACCTCTCTCAACTAAATTCTGAGCACAGAAAAAGTACTTTAACTAAGCTTTAATCAATCCTAAAAAAAACACCCATGAAACACATTGCCAAAATGTTTTACCTGGCACTGCTTTGCCTTGTTATGCAAAACTGTGCCGAAAAAGATGACACTGCACCAGCAAAAGAGAAAGTCCAGTTTTCACTGGATCTGAAAACTATTCCCGAAGGAACTTCACTACGCTTAAGTATTCAAAAAAGCACTGGAGAATCTGTTCTTAACCTGCAAGAAGTAGAATTGCTTCAGGAAGGTAACACTGTCACCACAGCTCCTATCGAACTGGCAAGAGGTAATTATAAGATTACTGATTTCCTCGTTGTCAAAGAAAACCAAATTAGCTTTGCCACACCCAAGAAAGGATCACCAATGGCTGTGCAAGTAAACAATCCTGTTGATCTTGATTTCTCTGTTCAAAAAGGATCAATGTCAAAAATAGCCATGGAGGTTGTTAATGTTACCAATGCGTTACCTGAAAATTTCGGATATGTAACATTTGATCTAAATGTAATTCATCCATTGAAGCTTATCGTTTCCGTTCCATATCAGGGCGGGCTAAAAATAACCAACGCTAAAGCATTTATCTTACAAGGTGCAGATACTGTACAGAAATTTAATATCAGTCCAAAGGTTAATGTTCTTCCGTTCAAGGAGGAGCCCAATCAAACCTGCACACTTGTAATCGTTAAGGATGGTTACGCACGTTATTCACAGGATTTTGTTTACGATAACCTGATGACGACGCTCGCAGGAGCTCCTTTAAAAATAACATTAACGGAAGCCTTTACTTTTCTTGCTTACGCTACGCCCGTAGACGGACCATTTTCAATTGCATTAGGCGGGCCTACTGGCAAATCCTTTACTATTGATTGGGGTGATGGCAGCATTGAAAACTATGGTTTGAATTCTTATCTAACATTAGAACACAACTATCCATCAAACGGCAATTATCTCGTAAGTATTACCGGCGATATTAACGTTATCAGATTCTTTTATTCCTATTACGGACAAGGGTCAATCGACAAAATAAATCTCGAACATTTACCCAAATTAGAAGATCTTACTTTTGGTTGGACCCGGAGTCCACAAATTTTAGACCTTACACATAATCCAAACCTTACGTTCCTCAATCTGTCTTATCTCAAAGATGTTAAGACCATCAATTTACCAGTTAAAAATAAGATCCTTACAATTTGGGTAGGCGGACCTAGTAAGTTAACAGCAGCTTCTTTAAATGATATGATCAGTAAAATCCATAAGTCTGCAACTCTTGCTAACAGACATGGTGGCGATTTTAGTTTTGAAAAATCATGGGAGTTTCCAGACGAGATGGTTAACACACCTTCTCCAGCATCATTAACAT
>DATJHZ010000188.1:0-5168 GCA_035493595.1 Cyclobacteriaceae bacterium
ATATAATTGCCAGCCAAAACCATCAAGATTAAACTGGCACACATCACCACTGAAAAAACAGAAAGTCGTGCATCTAAGGCTGAAAGACGTTCGTGTTCATTGAGGAAGAAAAGTTTTAAAACTGGAAAAAGTAAAATAAGAATTAAAATGCCCAACGAACAGAATACTAAGAACCAGGTTGGAATCTGGCGCGCATACTTTTGAAGGTTTGATGTTGTAACTATTCCAAGAACATATACATTTAGACCTTTCTTCAGCTTTACCAGTTTATAATATACTTTATAGTCTTGACCAAAAATTTTCTCATCATAAACACCTACACCAATTTTGCCAGCGTTATCCGGAAGAGAGAGTCTTACTAAACCAAGTTTCGATTCGTCAAGCACTTGCGAATCAAAAGCGCTTACTTCCAGTTTCTTCTGATCGTAATTTAATTTGTCGTTAGTGTCGCGTAATAAAAATATGTCTTCATAGAAATCATTTGATTTGATATTGGCGGTGAAGCTTTTTACCTTAAGCCAGAAATATTGAAAGACGGTATCTTGTGCATGTATTTTTTTGCCAGCTTTATTTTGCCGTGTTCTGATTTGAATGAAATCCGGTTCAGGAGAATAGACAAAGTAGAAATCGCCTCGTCTCACTTTCCAGATATCCTTATCAAGTCCTTGTTGCTGAGGTCCATTTACCTGGGGAATAAGATTACGATCGAAGCGAACATGTGCAAAATCTTCATCCCTGGTAAACGTTTCGTATTTTAATCCTGAAAGTAATTGAGAAGAATCTGAATAATAGTAGGCAGAGTTTTTCTTTAACAGATAAACGTTTTTAGAATCCGGATTGAGGGTAAAATACCAATACACAAAATAAGACAATTGTGCACTGCTCATGGCCGTTTGGTAGGCCGTATATTTGTCTTTTAGGATCCGTGCTTTATTCTCTATTATTCGTAAAGCATGTTCATTTAATCTCCGCTCATTAGTAGGTACATAAACCAGATTGTAGTAGAACATCAATCCGCTAAGTATTATCACCAATACATAAATGGATAGCCTGTCATCCAGGTGTTGCTTGAGGGCATTCATAAGTGGGGTCTTGTTTTTTTACATCAACATTTATAAAGGTTGTAGCAAATACTTTTGTGTGTTCTGGCGGCCTATGATATCCCACCAGTCTTTCAGATTCTCTTTAGTAACGCCATACAATTCAGATTCACGTCGCTCTTGCTCCGTCATAAAAAAGTCAGTGCCAAAGAGTACACGGTCACCAAATTTTCCTTTACTCGCATCGGCAGCATCAACAGCTGTATTTAAAAATTCGAGTGTAGTAGTAAACACATCACCTTTTGTGTCAAAGAAATCACTGAGCGTATAAGAAACATCGGTGTAGAGATTAGGATATTTCCTCATCATATTCTTAATGTGTTCAAACCAGCTTAGCGGATCTACTTTTCGAATCTGATCGAGTTTGCTGTTTTTATCTATAGATTTTATTACCTCGTTGCTTCCACCCATGTGTGCAAGACATAATTTTAAGTTTGGAAACTTTTCAAGGATAGGGATGTAGTTTTCAGGATGCCCAAACAAATCACATGCGAGATCATTATCACCAATCTTACTGTTCTTAATCCACTTTCGGCTTGGGTCTTTATAATCCTTAATTCTTTTTACAATCGAAGCTCTTGCTGCGCTGATAGCAGCGTTATTCACGGCATCAATCATAGCAGGTTCATCCGGAATTAAACTCTCAATCTGGTCGCCAATATATTGTGACCCTACGCGCGTGCAGTGCGTCATTACAGGTAAATGATTTTCTTCTGCATAACGGTAAAGCTCTTCAAGTCTGGGGTCGAATGGAAAGAAGCCCAACGCGGGATACAATTTCAGACCACTGAAATAAGGAAACACTTTACCTTCCTTGGTAACTACACCAGATTCAAAATAAGGCTTTGCCCACTTTACCAGATCTAAGCCACTACCTTGGCGCGGATCAACACCAAGAAAAGGAAAAAAATTAGTAGGGTAGTAGCGTTTGATTTCCTTCACCTGTGCCAGCTGAGTTTCAAAAGAGATCTGTCGTTTCGATGGTTGATTATCCATGTAATCCATGTTCATCGTGAGTCCTACGATTCTAACGTTGGGATCAAACGTTTTTCCTACAGCAAACGAAGTTTGAAAAACCTCAAGCTGTGTAGCATCTGTACCAGCGTCGAGAAAGGCTACGTACTTATCAACTTCACTGCGTTTGTTGCCAGTCTTTTTAGAGAACAACTTAAACAATCCGTGAATGAGTCCACGACCGGCCTTCGTGTCAATTACCGATTTAATAATTCCTGGCACCCAGCGTACAAACTTCACTGGTAGAATTCTCAGAAAGCGGTCAGGAGCACAGTCACTGTTAAAAACATGGATGTGCACATTTGTAAATGGTAAGCTCATACAGATAATATTTTTATTTTACATTAATAGCTTCTGGTTTCTTGCCCGCCCTACGAATATTCACAAGCTTCATTAGCGTATCAAACCAAAACGGAGCACCAAAACTTAACGAGAATCCACTGATGGCAATGCCAATCACATAAGTCACTACATTCCAGAAGTCATATTGATTATGCTTGTCGAGATAATCAATAAGTTGATTTTCTTTTCCAGCCTTTATTTGTTCAGGGTGATGTGTAAGGTCATCGTGTTTATTTTTCTTCCAACTCAACGGGGCAGACGATTCATTCCAGCCAATAGGTATGTTAAGCGAAGTGGCAACATTGAGAATCCGGTTGGCTCGCTGCTGGTAGGCTGCCGTTAGCGAATCAGCATGAGCAAGGCTGTCAAGCTTAGCAAGAAGTTTTCGTGAAACACTGTCATGCCTGGGTGCTAAAGAATTTATGAGAGGCTTGAGTGTAAGTTGTTTATTATCATCACGTAAAGCGCTTTTAGGAAAAGCCTTGCTTACAACATCTTCAAGCTCAGAGGTTTTTTGTTTGGAGGAATCAGCCAATGTATTGTATTGATTAGCCAGCTCACCAGCCGATTCAACCAGGTTGGTTCTCAATGCATCATCAAGACTGATCATCTTTACCAGGTGCAATGAATCTACATTTAAGACAATCGCCACGATGAAGCCGAAAACATAAAGCTTGGTACGCTGCTTCGATTTAAACCAACCAGAAGCCCTGTCCATATAATCATCAAACCAGGAGGCCAGCATCTTCTTTAATTTTTCAGGATCATTGTCACACTTCATCAAAAAAGACTGAAGTGTATCTGTTAACGGGCTTGGCTTAAGCTTCTCCAATCCATTCCTGAATTGCTCCAGAAGCGTAGTAGTTGCTACCTTCTCAACTTGTGCATATTGCTTACCTAGTTCAACACTCGCCCCAATTAATTTAACGGGTTGATCATGACGATCGCGGTAGCCAATAATATCAATCAACACATCAGCAAACAGGCTAGACGAGATGTATTGCGGGTAGCGCTTTGTTTTTTTATTACGTAGTGTCTTGATGAGAAAATGATCATAGAAAAGTTCGCCAAACTGAAGATTGATTGAATCATTCAACAATTGCGCAATGCTCGCCTTCAGGTGCATAGCCCTGGCCTTTTTGAAGTCATTCCACCATTCAAGCAGGATAGAAACCACCAAACTTAGCAACGCATAAATGAGCGTCATCGAAATCAGCAAGTCAAGAATTTTACTGCCGGGTATTGTCATAGCGTTCGTATTAAAAATATCGGTTAATAAAATTCATTCCATTACTGTTAAAGATCTTGTTCATAATCTCATCAGCCTTGATAGCATTGTTATTTCCGTATTGGAGATTTTTGCCTGGCCCATTCATATAGTTGTAAGCATAACGCTCCAGGTACTGTTCAAGTTGTACAATGGTCTCTGCTGTGAGGTATCCATTTAAAGGGTTAATAATTCCTTCAAAGTCAGTACCGAGCGCAATACAATCCCACGCCGGTAAGTTATTGCGATCTAGTAACTCGGCTATATGCTGAACCTGGTTCCACAAGAGCTCAGCACGGTAATGCCTTATCTTGCCCATCGATACAGAGTGTTTTACCTGGCGCACGGTTTCCTTACTGGCAACGCGTCGTTCGTCAAGTTGTAATCCCATAATGCCTTTCGATTTCGCTACACGAATAATTTCATCATCATAAAAATTAATATCATCATGCAACAGTTTGTTGCCCGTAAGCGAGGCTTGTGCGTGTACCGATAAATTAGTCATGGATTGATAGCCATTGGCTGCACCATGACTGATAATGATCGGAATATCTTGTCCGGGATAGTCTGTCTCTAATAGTTGAAAATATTCCTGTCTTCCCCGGGCACTCATGTGTTTGATGTCGACATAAATTCTTCGGCCGTTGCGATCACTCAATAATTCACGTACCACCTGTTTGCCCAATGGGGTAAAGCCTGTATTAATACCATCACTTTGATCAGTAGCCCAGCCTACAATGTCAGTAAGACTTTTTGCATGTCCGCATAGCTTGTTGTAGAAGTGATGAGAGAACGTAACAAAAAAAGGAGGGAAAGGCCATGCTTTTACCTGCGCCAGGTTATTGAGAAATGAAGCAGCATCAGGTTGTGCATCAATGTCACTGTTCAGTACATGAAGGCCTTCAATGGTAATGATTACAAAAATAGTATCACCTTTGTCAACACCTTCGCTGAGATATTTCTGAATCTCTGAATAGTTACGAACGATAACATATTTAAACTTTCCTGAGACAGTTTCAACGTACTGGTCATGTAATGCCGTATAGAAATTGTATTCACGTTGCAGGTCTTCAAAGTAATTGGTTACATTTTGTACAGCATTTACACGTGCCCGGCCAACACCTGTTATGAAGTTATCCACCAGGTCGCTGATGGCTTCGGTGCCAAGTCTGTTGTTGAAAAATCCACGCTCAAGCGGATAGAGCGATGCACAGACAATACGCACTTCGCCGAAAGCAAGCGTACTAAAATCTGCCTGACTGAATTTGCAAATCCCGGCAATGCCCTGAATCGCCCGATCAAAGAGATTGGGTGCATCATAATGCCAGATGCTCGTGTCCTGGTGAGCATTCGCATTGTTTGCGCCAATGGGATTGTTATTGAAACTCTTTCCATACGGTTTCATGGAAGGGTGGCAATGGAAGTCGATAAAAAATGAAGCCATG
>DATJHZ010000189.1:0-8521 GCA_035493595.1 Cyclobacteriaceae bacterium
TTTGCCATGCTGCCTGTCGGTAACATAAACAATGATGTAGCGCTTACAGTTTGCAGTGTTGAGACAAGGAAATTTCTTCTTGAGACAGTTTCTTTTTCAGTTGATTCAATAGCCATATTATACTATGATTAATGCACATAGTAAAATAGCCAAAAGATCAATAACAAATCTGTCCTCTATGATGAGATGCTGTTATTCTCTTAAAGAAGGATAAAAATGGTTTTGGAAACTTAAGAAGCCATTAGTTTAGAGATGATATCATCTACACTAACACCATCGGCTTCAGCTTTGAAATTGCGCACTATACGATGACGTAATACAGGCTTGGCAATAGCTTGCACATCTTCAATATCAGGTGAGTACTTACCATTGAGTAATGCATTACACTTAGCTCCAAGTACAAGATATTGTGATGCACGTGGTCCTGCTCCCCATTCTAAATAAGATGCAGCAATGGGAGATCCACCTTCAACACCAGGGCGAGTTTTATTCACCAATCCAACTGCATACTCAATAACATTATTTGTTACAGGTACACGTCGAACTAAATGCTGAAAAGTAGTTATGTCTTCAGCATTCAATATTGTCTTTAAGGATTTAGGTTCATCAGATGTTGTATTCTTAACAACTTCAACTTCATCCTTGAAAGACGGATAAGTTAAAAGTATGTTGAACATGAATCGATCAAGCTGGGCTTCTGGTAATGGATAAGTTCCTTCCTGCTCAATCGGATTTTGTGTTGCTAATACAAAGAATGGTTTTGGCAATGCATAACGTTGGCCTGCAATAGTTACGGCATACTCTTGCATAGATTCAAGAAGAGCAGCCTGTGTTTTAGGAGGCGTTCTGTTTATTTCATCAGCTAATACTATGTTGGCAAACACAGGACCTTTTACAAACTTAAAGTTACGCTCCTTATCCATCGTCTCAGCCCCCACAATGTCGGATGGCATTAAGTCAGGTGTGAACTGTATGCGTTTAAATTCAAGGTCGAGTGAAGAAGCAATTGTTTGTACCAGCAATGTTTTGGCAAGCCCGGGTACGCCTACCAGGAGCGAATGGCCCTGGCAAAAAATTCCTGTTAGAAGAAGTCGAACAACATCATTTTGCCCAATAACAATTTTGGCAATTTCTGATTTAACATTTTTATACGCTGCTGCCAGTGCATCTGCGGCTTCAACATCCGAAGCATATTTTGCCATCACTATATCAAATTAAGTACGAACCGGAAGCTAAAATCTTAAACGTTAAGGAGCAAGGTAATACCAGTTTTTTGGCCATTAAGGCAGGCTACTGGTCTAAAATGCCGCAGGAATTATAGGTATCATCAATACTGATGAATACATCCTGCTTAGCTTTTTTAAACCATTTTTGAAGAATCCTTGCTTTCTTTTCATTAAGAGTGGCTGCTTGTATACGGAACCAGTCGGCTTTGAGAGATGCCTCGTGTGGGCTTATGCGTGATTTGTAATAAAGAATTCTTACAGCCTCACGACCTTCGTCCGTACGATACACAATAGGCTCGCTTATAGCGCCAACTTTCATGGAGTCAATTCTGAAATATACAACAGGGTCAAGTTCATCAACGGGTATGTTAATGCCTCCATCCTGATCGGAAAAGAATCCACCAGAATTTTTTGTCTTGGTATCATCCGAGAATTCCTTGGCAGCCTTTTGGAAAGTCATACTATCAAGGACAATAAGATTTCGAATACTGTCGAGATAATGGCTTGCGCGATCCAGATCATCTTGTGATGGTGTAGGCGACATCAATATGTGACGTGAATGATATTCGTTACCACGCCTTTCAATAAGTTGAATTATATGGAATCCATATTGGGTTTTAACGGGCATCGAAATTTCACCTGGCTTTAACTTAAAACTGGCAGCTTCAAACTCAGGCACCATCTGCCCACGGCCAACCATACCCATGTCACCGTTATTGCCAACCACACTCGGATCTACCGAATACTTCTTAGCCAATTTGGCAAAATCTCCACCTTCCAGAATCTGGTTTCGGATGTCCATCAGTTGACGTTTTGTTTCAGCTTCCTGCGCTTCACTTACTTTAGCAACCTTAACAATCTGAGCTACTTCAACAGATGCAGAAAAATAAGGAAGACTGTCTTTCGGGATTTTGCTGAAGAATTTCTTTACCTCAGCCGGCGTAACGCTAATGCCTTCTGAAACTTTTTCTTCCATTTTACCCACGACCATCTGCTCACGGATCTGGTCTCTCAATTCAATCTGAATTTGATCGAGTGTCTTACCGAATTTAATTTCCAGATCTTCAGGTGAATTACCAGCCTGTGCCATAATGGCGTCCATTCTTCGTTTGGTATTCGAGTCAACTTCAGCATCAGGCACAATAACGGAGTCGATCTCGGCCTTAGCCATCATTAATTTATTACGGATGAGAAGCGCGAGGTACTGGCATTTAGCTTCCTGCGAGGGAGATCCACCATTGGTCAGATAATCCTGATAAGCCCTGTCGAGTTCGGACTTCATGACAATGTAATTATCAACCTTGGCTATAATTTCATCCACTACAAAGCCTTCATTCTCCTGTGCTGAAACATGAAGGGAAAGTATAAGCAAAAGCGCTATTAAGAGGCTTTTCAGGGGGCTAAGTGCTTTATCGGATAATCTCAAATTCTTTCTTATTGACGGCTTCATTATATACTTCATCTTCCAATTGCCTGGCAAGTTCTACTTTTCTTTTATTTAAAATAATGTTTTTTATATCGTCTTTAACAAACTCAAGAGGCGATACATTATCAGAAATGCGGTATTCGTCCACTTTGAAGAAGTAAAGATAGGTATCATCAGATGTTTCATAATAGGGATTCGCCTTAAGAAATTGAATTTTATTTGGGATTTCTACCAAAGGCGAGTTCTTAACCAATTCATCGAAGACCATCCAGGTTGAGTCTGCCAGGTGATATGCCGAGGCAAAACTCAGACAATACGACTTAAACTCTTTCTCATCTTTTTCTTTGTTGGAGAAGATGAGGTCTTTCACTTTTTTAATGCGGGGAGCGTTCTTCGGTATTTTAATGAAGGTGGCCCTCACAATATTTTGCTTCAATACAAAATTGTCGATGTTGTCTTTGTAATAGGCTTGAATCTCAGAATTGGCTACAGCTGTATCAAGATTCTTTTTAACGTAATAGGTTTGATATTCGTAGGCTATGATACTATAGCGATAGTCAAGAATTTTACGTTCTACCTCAACTTCATTGATATCAATTTTACGTGAAGCCTCTTGAATCAATAATTGTTTTCTGATCCAGCTGTTTATATAAGCCTCTATTCTGGAAGTACTATCTTCTACTGATGTTCCCTCTGATACAATGCCAGTCAACTCATCTTTGTAAAGATAGGTATCGTTAGCCCGGGCTACTGGCTGACGAACTACTCCTTGAGAAGAATGATCGTCTTTCATCTTGATCAGATCACAACCTGAAAGGATGATAGACAAGAAGGCTATACCAGCGCTATATGGAACAGAGAACTTCATCAATCTATTTTTTCTGTAGCTGTGATAAGATATAGGCTTTACCCTTTTCATTTATTTTCACAGGGTATTTAGTCTTTAATTGAGCAACCCACCCTTGTTCTAAATAGGTCTGATAATCTGAAATGACAGAGGCCCTTGCTTCTTCAAATGTCTTAGGCCCGGGAGGCAACATTTCTTTTATATTAACAAGGTAGTACATTCCATTATTCTCAGATGGATACAAGCCTGTAGCCCAGTTAATTTTTCCCAGCACTGCTTTTTCTTCTTTTTCAAAACGACCAGCCTCCCGCTTTATTTTCTGATCAGTGATATACCCCGCTAATTTAACTGAATCATTTTTGTCAATTACAGAAACTAGAGGTTCAACGAAGTCTTTCGAGCTGCTTGAGTAAAGAATTGCATTAGCACGTTCTTTAGCCTGGTACTTGCCTGCATTTTGATTATAATATTTACGTTGACCAAGGGAGTCTTCAGTGGCCTTATTCCACACTTCTTTCTCCATAATCTCAAATAACAAAATGCCTTCATAGTATTCATTAAGAAGCATTTTATAGTCAGGATTGCTGGTGATCAGTTTGCCTTCAAGTTGTTGAATGATGGACGCATCTACATAATTGTTGTAGAGTTGATCAAGATATTTATCAGGAGAGAGTGTATTAGCGTGCTGATTCTTTTCAGCATATGAAATGAAACTTTTAACTGTATAAGTGTTCTCTGAAAGAGAAAATAGTTTTTCTTTTTCTAAACCTGAAGCAACAGGTTTCCATACTCCTTTTTTCAAGGTAGTGTCAGCCAATGCAAATACTTTTGTTTTGATTATTTTATTTTCTTCGAAGTGATAATCTTTTCGAAGCTTAGCTTGTAAGGCATGTTTTGAAACCTGAACACGTTCGTCGCGGGCAACTTTTTGTTTTAATGTTGGGGCAAGTTCTTCATAGGATTGGAATGGAATTTTCTTTTCAAGTCTTATGATATGCCAGCCATACTGTGATTGAAATGGATCGGAGATCTCACCAGGCTTCTGCATGCTGAATGCTACACTTTCAAATGCAGGCACAGAGGCCATAGCACCAACACCAAAGGGACGCAGTTTACCTCCTGTATCTTTGGTTCCAGGATCTTCTGAGTATTGCTTGCAAAGCTCTTCCCATTTGGCGCCAGCTCTAAGCTGATCATAAATTTCGAAAATGGTATTTTTTGCTTTCTCATTGTCTTTATTATCACCTGTGCGAATCATGATGTGAGAAACCTCAACCTCACCGCGTGCAGGTTTACGATCAGTAACTTTTATAATGTGATAACCAAAGCGTGTACGAACAGGATTGCTGATATTGTTAACGGATGTGGTATATGCACCATTCTCGAAAGGATATACCATTTGCATGGCGGTAAAGAATCCTAAATCTCCTTTATTCATTTTGGCTGATGGATCTTCTGAATAAGTAGCCGCTAGCGTACCAAAATCTTCGCCTGCCAATGCTCTATTTCGTATATCAATAATTTTGTTATAGGCCTTAAGTGTGTCTTCAGGCGTAGCCTCCGGATTGAGGTTGATCAGAATATGAGAAGCATGAATTTCTTCTTTCATTCTGTTGTAAGTAAGTCTCACCAGGCTATCCGTAATCTTGGAGTCTGGCAGATAAGGTTTACGAAGTTCGTCTTTGTATGAATTATATTCTTTCACGAATGACGCTGCAGTATCCAGTCCGCGATGTCTAGCTTCTTCAACCTTTAATTTAAAGTTGATAAAGAGATCTAAATACTCATTGATTTTTTCAGTTGAAAAATCTTCAGCTTTATTCTGATGATTCTTTTTATACAGATAGATAAACTCGTCGGTGGTGACAGCCTTGTTATTAACAGTAAATACTGTAATGGCTTTCGACTTTTTCTCTTTCTTCTTTTTTGATTGAGCCTGTCCTGCAACAAAAACACAGCACAGTAATGCAATGAATAAACTTCTCATTTCGGTTTGGTGTAAGAGTTTTAAGGTTTAGGGAAATGTACGGTTTTAACCAGGCGACAAACATTTTTGCCACTTCGGTTTTGATATTCAACTTTATCCATGATGGTTTTTACAAGGCGTATGCCCAGACCACCTTTACGTTTCTCATGGATAATGTTATCAAGTCCTGGTTCGGTAAATTGATTGATATCGAAGACGGTGCCGTCGTCGATTATTTCAAAAACAACAGGGTCGTTGTTTTCAATTTTTATATGTAGTTCAAATAAGTCATCCGGATTACAATGATGTGCATGAATCATCAGGTTGGAACACATCTCATCAAGAGCAAGTACTACTTCGCTTATTTCGAGATCAGGCACACCGTGTTGCTTCAACGATCCACGTATAAAATCCCTGACACCTTTCAGGTTTTCTATGCTGCAGCCAACTTTATACTTATAGTTCATTGATCATTTGCTTAGCTTGAACTTTATCCTTTCCTATGTGCAGAAGCTCATTGAGGCCAAGGATTTTAAAAGTGTTGGCCACTTTCTCATTCATACCAAATAAAGCCATGCGCAGGTTCTTGTCTTTGAACTCTTCAATGTAAGACATAAACACGCCAAGGCCGGCAGAGGAAATGTATTCGAGCGCACTGCAGTCTACCATAACTTTGGTAAATCCTTCTCCCACACTTTTGGCAATTGCCAAATCAAGCTCGATGGAAGAGCTGGCGTCGATTTCACCGATTAGTACGATGACGTCAGCCCCGTCTTCCTGTATTCTTTTGATGTGGATCATATCATTTAACGGTTATAGTCTCTTTATTGTTTGCCTTTTGTTTCAGGTGCTTGCCAAATCAGTTAAACTTCACAATCATCGTTGTGTAGTCGTCATTAATATTGCTTGTTCCTGAAAACTCATATAAGTCTTTAATTAAATAATCCTGAATTTCCTTCGGTGTCAGATCTTTCACTTCTGATAAAAGTGTTGCTAATCTGTCATAGCCAAACTCTTCGTTCTTTTGATTTTTTGCCTCCGTTATCCCATCAGTATATAAAACCATAATATCACCTGGCTTATATTCAAATTCATAGGGTTGAATGAAGTTGCTATAGCTTTTATTCCGAACCATGCCTAACGCAATACCCTTGTCTTTAAAATATTCAACACAATTTGTTTGTGCGCGGTAATACAAAACCGGGCAATGACCTGCACGTGCATAACGTACGCTTTTACGTGTTGTGTTAATAACAAAGTAAGATGCTGAGATGAATGATCCGCGTTCCAAACAATACACCAACGCCTGATTAGCGCGCGCCATGAATTCATGCGGTTCAAAATCCTGCTGCGCAAGGCTATGGAAAATTCCTTTCATCTGAGACATGTGAAAGGCTGCTGTTGTTCCTTTACCCGATACGTCAGCAATGATTAATGACACCTGGTGTTTTCCTATGCGGATAGTATCATAATAATCACCTCCAACTTCATCTGCTGATTCTGAAAACGCTGCGATCTCAAAATCATCATCCTTCTCAAGAAGTTCAGGTAACAAACTTTTCTGAACCATTTTGGCAATCTTCAACTCTTCTTTGTAACGCTCATTTTGAAGAGCCTCTTCAAGAAGTCTGAAGTTCTCAATGGAGATGCCAGCCTGGTTGGCAAATGTAGAGACGATTTTAGTCATCTCTTTATTGAATCCATCGGGCAATTCTTTTAGCAAAGCGAGCGTGCCTATCTTTTCTCCTTTAACATAAATAGGAAAAGCAAGAATGGAGCGAAAGCGGGAACCTCTTAGTGAAGCTAAATGTTTAGATAGATTTTTTGTTTTATCAGTACTTTGATCAAGCCAGCCTGTAACATTGTTTGCATTCAGGTGATGGATTATATCATGCGATTCTTTTTCGGTGATGTTGTAAGTAAAGATATTACTCTTCGCATCCTGTATTGTTAGCTCAAGCCATGCGGCATCTGCAAAAACAGTACTTACAGATGTTTCCAATAAAATGTTATAAACGCTTTCTTCACTTTGTTCTGTTTGAATGGATTGACTGATGCGTTGGAAGTTAACAACCTCTTCGAGTTTTTGTTCAAACACGGATGATGTTGGCAAGTTGAAGAGGATTACCAGAAAGGAGAAAATACAATAGGTGACAACGAAAATGATAATCGAAATAATAAAGATATGATCCTGATAGCTCGCAAAGTTTGGTGAGATTTTAGAAATCGCCATGGCAAGGTTGCCATTAGTAAACAAGCTATAGCCTAAATAGAAAAGTGTAAGGAGCAACAGAAGTAAGCTCGTCCATTTCTGACGGAAATTAAGAAAGGCCACCCATTTCAAATTAGCTGATAACACCAGCGCCATCAGTATGAATGCCAGAATGAGTGCTCGGTTAAACCATTCAAATACTGGAATCTGAAAACTGTTATAAAGCAGTGATGCCAACAATCCATATTCAAAAATGCTCCAGAGACGAAGCAGCCATTTTGATTTTTGATAAAGTATAAGTCTTTTCCAGGCGGTGAATGCCATGATGAGAAAACTTACCATCAATCCCAGGTTGATGAGGTAAATAAAATCCAGGAATACTACATGTGAGGTTAGCTTGGTTGCGCCGAGGAGGGCCTCAATTAAACGCAATGCCAGCGAAATAACGGTGGCTATAAGACCAGTTGCAAACACCCGCCAGAGCTGATCAACAAAGTTCAGGTCGTCTTTTTCAATGCGTAACCGGTAATAAAAAAACATGGAAAGGATAAACAGGTTCAGCACAACCTGCGGCACCCAGGTGGGGAAATCTGGCGCAATATTGTTGGAAGAACTGATCAGAATTGCCAGATCTGAAAACACCAAGCCAAGCCAGCTTACTACTCCGGCAGCGAATAAAAGGCGAATAATGGCTTTGGTACGCATAAAAACAAAAAAGCCAATCTATACTTTAGATTGGCTCTGCAATTATAGGGAAAAATCGCTATTACTTCCTGCTGTAATTTGGAGCTTCGCGAGTAATCGTAACATCATGGGGGTGACTTTCGGCTACCCCGGCCGAAGT
>DATJHZ010000190.1:0-10698 GCA_035493595.1 Cyclobacteriaceae bacterium
GCATCTCTGATGTCAAGATTTTGGTCGAAGAAGCTATGAAAACCAAGGGCTTCCATAATGTAAACTACATCTGCACCTTCGAACGTCGCTGATAAAAAATTAACGTCTTCCATTGTACCAATAGCAGCCGTAGCACCTAGTGCTTCAATGTCATTTTTTCTTTCGGCTTTACTGCTGACAACCGTAACCTTATGCCCCTTTTGAACTAACTCTTTGGTTAGTGGCTTGCTAATATGCCCTAACGAACCTGTTACTATGATCTTCATGTTGCTGTTTTTTTGTTTATACAAAAGTCTGCAACAGTCAAAAAACAGATGTATCCAAATCTACTTTTGTCTTAGTCAAAAGTGAGACAAATCATAATGGGTTAAGAAGTTCTGATTCATTGCATACCGGTTCTAGTTTAGCCTGCTGCAACTCAACATTAAAATCCGGTGCCGGGAGCTTTAAGCCTGTTATCTACAGTATTTCCATATATCAGCTATTTATCCTTAAAGTTTAATATCATTCTTGCGGGTGAGGAAATAATAAATTGAATGAACAACAATTGCTGAAAGTCCTCCAATAATCCAAAACGCTATATAAACCGCCATGACAGGCATTCCACATTTCGGTCCTTCCGGAAGTTTAGGAGAAAATAATTCCGGGAACACAAACATATTCAATGCTATTATCAGCAAGAAAACAAGCCATTTCCTTTTTCCGTATCCAATCCTATCAAGAATTATATAAATCAGAATTTGTAAAAATGAAATCAATATAATCGTCCACAAAATCATCTTAATGTATCAAGCCCTCAAATATTTATTTGCCTCTAATATCCAAATTTTCTTAAACTCTCCACCAATAAGCACTCAAAACTTCGATATCATTAACCTTATCTTTGAAGCAGCTTCACGCCCTTGTAACCACAGAGGAATTTAAATACATTGCATTTCGATCGACTTATTAAAAGATTCATGAAGTTTATGAGTATTGACAGTCCTGACTTTGTTAAATCTGGAGCAGATATACTCAATTGCAATGGAGAATTGTTAGTTCTTCTCCGTTTCCCTTATCAGGCGGGAAATAAAGCGTTTCAGATAATCAGAACGTTGCCAGAGTATATCAAATTCTTGAAAGAAAGAAAGGAGAAGGAATCAATAACTTTAATGAAATCATTTGAATATGTGGTACGAGGAATTGTCAACGAAACTTTTATTCACAAATTAAATGAGAAATTAGACAGAACGGAGACCATGAACTGGCTTATTATTTGGGACTCAGTTTCCATTGAAATCGGAAATTCATATTTCGTCAACAACAAAATAGATTTGAGAACTGAACTGACAGACGCAATGGGACAAAACGTAAGTATAATAGTTGAACCCGACTGGTTAGATGAACAGAATTCAATCAATGCATATGTAGCTGACAAGGATGGTGTCGTGAGACCGGGAGCCTACTAATTGCGTTTCCTTTCATATCAAGTGACACTGATCTTAATCTCGCACTACTGTAACTATAAAAAAAATGAATAAATCATTGATTATAATTTTGACATTTATATCTATCAGTGTATTTGGACAAAAAAATCCAACAGAAGAAGCACAACCAATTGTAGCTGAAGGAAAATTGCTTTACAAGTCTGAAATGGCTTCGTGGTATGGTACCGACTTATTTTTAGAAAATTATAAAGACAGTGAAAATATTGGCGGCTATTTCTCATATACAGACAAAGAAAACTCTAAATGTATTTTCTTTTCAAAATCCGAAAATCCAAAAGTAATTGGAACAATTTCATTTGACAGTACATATAACATTAAGACGGCAAAGACTGACTTATCAGAAAGAAAATTCACAACATATGAAAATGATCTTTATGCAATTAGAAAAATTGCCCTAACAGAAGCTAACACAGATACGTTATTCAAGACGTACAAGAATACGAACTTAAATTTTATTCCTTTAATTAACGCTAACGAAAAGAAAGTCTATGTATTAACAGGTCCAAAGCAAAATGGTGTGATAATATTTGGTAACGACTATCTATTAACCTTTGACAAGAACAACAAATTGCTGCTAAAAAAACAACTTCATAAAAACATCATACCGATTTTTTATGGTAGTAAAGAACAAGAAGGAAAACAAATTGAAGGAACGATACACAGTCATTTGCCAGAGACGGGAGAATTTATTACTGCTACTGATATTTGTACCTTAATGCTCTATGAGAAATTCGCTAAATGGAATACTCACAATGTAATCTCAGAAAAGTATTTGAACATTTGGAATTGCAAAACAGACCATTTAATTGTCGTTGAAATGAGTGCTGTTGACAAGATTAAAAAGGATCAAGAAAAGCGAGGCGAAAAAAAGTAAGATAAGTACTACATTGTGCCTATGCCAAGACGAGTTATCGTTCCCATGTTAAAGCCGTGCCTCTTTGTTCCCGAACGGTCACTTTGTTTCCCAACAATAGACCTGGAGTCCATATTGTCATGGAGTTTACTTTATTAATCAATTCCTTTCTTAGTCTGTCTTTAGTTACTTCGTTCTCATTGTTAATAAATTCTTCCTCTACTACTATACAGTTAGAACTCTTACCCAAACTATCAACTGTGTACTCAATGATAAAGTGGGAGAACCCAATACAATTCGAAACGTAACGAAATTCAGATGTTGTATCCAATGCCGAGTTTAATAGATCAATAAAAGGATCGCCAGTTTCATTGATTATGGTTTCAGAAATAAATGGTTGCTCGTCTACCTCCCAGTCACTATAAATCTTCTCATGCCGTTTTGACGCAAACAGGCTATCAGCTTTTTGGTTGATCATGTTCGAAAAGTCGCTACCATATCTTGAAATCAAAACGCTATCCATAAACTGCTTGTAACAGTATCCGTCATTTGGTACTACACAAGAAACGGGATAAATTTCGAGTTCAACGTTATAAGATTTAAGAACTTGCTCAAGTTCTTTTTCATACCGCGGAAACCAACCACCGATGCTTAAGTTGATAACATAATAAACGCATCCCGTTTTCAAGTTCTCTTTTGCTTCCTGTCTTTCATCATTGCAAAATTCCCTATCTGATTCTTCTGGAGATTCGTTGTGGTCCGTCACTTGATTTTGTATGTGACTACAGCTGGTAAGTATAAGTAAGCTCAGTATGATTGAGATAAAATTTGTCATTACTTTATTCATCTCAATATTCATGCCTAAGTACGGTCTTTTCTTGTCATCCAAACACGCTACCGTCTATAGCTATCGGAAGTAATGTTCGTGAGTACTCCCAATCACAAGCTTAAGACGTTCATGCAAAAAAATAAACGAAAGATGATTATGGTTTTGTCGTGGCAACTGCCACATTTCTGTCATTTGATTTTTTTATTCAATCTCAACAATATCATAAATAATAAAAGTATCGCCATAAATAGAAGAAAGAAAAACCACTGCGTGGTCGCTGGTATTATATGCCCTGTACCATTTGCCATCCCCCAGAATAAAAGAATAACCAACGCCAATAATCCTACAACGCAAAGCCCAAACCATCTGATAATTTTCATCTTTCATTTATCATTTAGCAACTGACCATTAATCCTTCTCCGCTCCTCCGGATCAAATAACACAGGGATAATCAACTTCGTCTTCACAGGAACTCCTTTTTGCTTGCCTGGCTCAAATGGATGATTTAATGAACCAACAACTCGCAACGCTTCGTTGTCAGCCAAATCATTAAATCCCTTCATCAATCGGATATTGTGCATTTGTCCAAACTGATCAATCATAACTTCAACGAACGAATTACCCCTTTCTAAAAGTCCCTCGGGATAAATCAATCTGGATTGAATAGTCTTGAAGAATTGTCCATATCCGCCAATGGGTTCTGCCTGCTCATCAATTACAAATCCTAAAAAGGTTTGTTCTTCCATTCGGAAAGAAATGTTATCAAGTTCCTTAATAACATGCTCATCTTTTACTATATGATTGCCCTGTGCTGGCATGGCCATAGCGGTGGCGACAAAAGTAGCGGCAGCATACTTCAGAAATTGTTCGCTCATCTGAGATTTCTTAAAAATACCACAGATGGGCTTCGTTGATTTATCAATCTCTGATTGTAGTTCCTCAGGGGTTTTGGTGGTGAAGTCAATAAGATGATGGGAGCACTTATCACAGAAAAGCTTCTCGCCCAATTTTTCCGTACATGCAAACTCCAAGGTAATGTTCTTAATTTTAGTCATAGCTGATCTAAACTTTCCTACACTGCTCTATTGTTCTGAATTTTTCTAAATAATCTACCTTGTCAAATTCAATTCGCACAGGCCAAAACCAAATTAAGAAAATAAAACTTCAATTTAACACCTCGCCTACGGTTAGCATAAACACAATGTTGGCGGTCCAGGTTCAAGCACGAACATCAAACAGATTATCAATTATTTTCCCAATTGTCGTGCGTGTCCTATGTACGTTGTCGCCGAGTAAAAATTCATTTAATCTTTTAGCAACTTCATCAGGTTGTGGATTGTCCAATAGTCTCGGATTAATTTTTCTCATCCATGGAGACTGATTAAGTCGTTCGTCAACTGTGGTACAAAAAATCAAAGCATCAAGAGCGATAAGGCTTAATGGTCGACCGAGCGTCAACCATTTTTCAGCCCTTCTCCAATTAAATAAAGAACTTGCCGCAAGATGTCCCCAATTCAGTCCGATGTTTGTCGTCCTGTGCACATTTATCTCAATCCAGTCCAATACTTTTTCGTTTCGAATCTGATTTAGCGATGTTATGTATTCATGGAGAAATCTATTGTCGCAAGAGTCAATTTCCTGTGAGATCAAAACAAATGCTTCGTCCTTGTCTAAAGTGTCGCTTATTACACTTGCTCGTTCTAAGAAGTCATCTATTTTAGTTCTATCGTCCATTGTTTAAGAAAACCTAACCGCCAACATATATCTATCAAATCTATTTTACAAAGAAATCCATTGCAATCTTATTAATAAGCTCAGGTCTCTCTGTGAATACTTCATGGGATGTATTTGGCAAAACGCAAAATTGACTGTCCTTGATTAGTCTGTGCATTTCCAGTCCGTGTTCGATGACAATGTCATCCCTGTCACCGAGAACAATCATAACTGGAATGTTTATACGTCCGTAAATTGAGTCGGGAAAATACGCTTCTCTCTGATACACCATTCTATTTAGTTGTCTCACGTACTTTTTCCAGTCTCTCGGAAGTTTAGCCATGTACTGGTCAATATCCGCTTTGTGATTTCTTCCCCATGCATCCAACGGTGGTGGTATTACAGAGTCAATTGGAATATCGGGTGAAATGGCTCGTCTAAGTCCGTTATTTGCTCCAACAGCAATTACCTTCTTGATTTTGTCAGGCCTTTTCTCGGCCAATTGAATTCCTGTAATTGCTCCATCACTCCAACCTATAACATAAGCGCTGTCCACTTGAAGCTTATCTATAAACTGAGACGTAAATTCCAATAATACACTATAGGTTAACGTGTCGGCTTGTTCTGACCTGCCTTGTCCTGGTGTATCTGGAGCTATAACCTTGTAGTGTTTTGCTAATTCAGGAATGCAATACTCAAAATCTTTGATACTTCTCGTTAACCCTCCACCAGACAGCAGCAGTAGTGGAGTTCCTTGTCCGTATTCTTCATAGTAAATCTTTTTACCGTTTATGATTACCTGTTTGCCATTGTTAGAACCATATACAAACGGTTTTGTGTCCGGGTTGCAACTTATCCAAAGAACTGAAACCAAAATGAGTCCAAGTACATTTTTCATATCGTTATTATCAGGTAAAAAATCTGTCAGCCATGCTTGTGCATAACATTTATGTATGTGATGTTATAGGCTTAAGATTAGTTGTATCTGATAAACCAGAAATTAAAACAGAGTCTACAATGATATTCAGTCACAGTCTTATCGATTATACTTCAAGTTAAATATGGGATTACGTCACGCCTATAGCGGCAATCCATTCATCTAAAGCGATCTTCAAATATATTGGACCCCAAAACATAATTGAGACAGTTATCAGGAAAGAAAATATGACCAGCGCTGCCGATAGCCATTTAGACTTAAGAAAGCGTGGTTGTGCGTTTACAACGTGTTTTGCCCACCCGGATTTAAATAGTACAAAATAATTGGCACCAACGATTAGTAAAAGAAAAATAAACATCAATGTTTTATCTATGTCTATGCAAAAGAAATAAATTAAAACTGAATCAATAATAGCAATTAAGACGAGTGACTCTAAGAAACTCAGTGCAAGTACTGTTAGCAAATGAGGTTCGTTATCCTTAAGGATCCTGCGGTAGAAGAGATAAAAATAGTAATAGATTACGCCCATACAGTACATTTTGCTGTCAACCTTATCGTTTCATTCTCCCCACAAATGATAGACCGACATTTCACTTTTATCAACGTTTAACAATACATATCCGAAAGCATCATATGATTCACCCGAACCAGGTGTCACCGTTATCCAATCAGTCTTAAATTTTAATAATTGAATGTCTCCATTTATCCACCGAGGAAAATAGAGATGAGTTTCGTTTATCTTTCTCAGTGCAGGATTGAATCCTTCATAATCAAGTGGAAAAATCTTTTTATTGTCGCAGGTCCAAGAGTCCATGTCTGCTCGATTAAAATCAAATTCTTCGACAAAAGTCCAACCATTTTCTGCCGCGAAGTCAATTATATCTTGTTTTATAAATTCATTCGCCCTCGTACCCCTCCAGTACATAGCTCTGTGTCCGCCCCAGGGCCCTTGGTCACTGATGTCCACTTTTATTAAGTTGTCTTTATAGGCTTTCCAGAATCCTGTCGGCATTGTCTTGTCACAAGAAGTCAGAATTATGACTGACAAAAGCGTCAGGTAAGAAAATCTTTGTTTCATTAGTTAAACTACTTTTGAAATAGCAAGAACTACTTCACTTTACTCCTCGCATCTCATACCCTAGTGCATGGACCATGTAATACTATTTATAATATTCGTACTCAAATCTTTCAGTGGTATAGTATTTGGCTTCAATAAGTAAACCATGGTCGTTATATGTAAGTTTAGTTGTTTCCTTTTGAATACCATCTTCAAAACGAACGAATTGATCTATTCGACCATTATTAAATTCATACTTAAATGTATAGTTCCATTCCATTTTACTTGAATTCGGCTGAATTTCCCACCCATAATATTTGTCTTTATGAAATTCGTCGATAAACTCCTCAGTGTCTTCCCGGTAGATTGCTCCATCACGATACCACTTTCGAATTTTCCTTCTTCCATTATCTTCAAAATTATCAACTATATCTAAACTTCCGTCAGGGTTGTATTTTGTAAGCTTTGATACAATGCCATTTGCATATTCAATATCATATTTCGAAACCTCCAATGGAGATTTATTATTTCTTATCTGAGATGACATATCCAATCCCATTTTTTTTAGCTTTTTCAAAGTTTTTTTATCAGGTTTCCCATTTCTTGTACTATCCACCTGATTGATTAAACGTCCATTGTTATCATACTGAAAATATGTAGTTCTTTGTTCTCCACCAATAAATGGTGCGAGAGCAAATTTTATCATTCGACCTTCTTGATCATAGTAAATTTTATCAGTTAGTTTTTCTCCGTTAAAACATTTTCGTACTTTAACTTTATTGACTTTATATACGCTATCACTTTGATATGTCCATGTTTCTTGAGCAGATACCAGAAGTGGAAAAAATAAAACTACTATGAATACTCTTATCTTCATTTTATAGATTTTAATATTATCTAATGTGAATACATACCCTTCAGAGTCCTCTCTCCAAATTCTTTTTTAATTTTTCTAAAATTGTCTCTTCAAAATTCTTTTTGATTTCTCTGTTCTCGAAAAATCCAAAGTCATTGTTTACATCTTTCCAATGCCCCAAATCGAGTCCGCTGTTTATGGATACAAAAGCAAATGTAGTTGTATTAGATCCTGAAGGTCGTGTCCATGTGAACAATATTTGGTTGTTTTTCTTATCATAGAAATAAACCTTGTACCAATAATCTGTACTTCTTTCTTTACCGTCTTTCAAATCGAACTGTCCATCATTCTTGATTGTCACCTTTGGCACTCTGAGTTCAGCATCAGTGTTCTTTAGATTATTTATCGCATCGATCACTTTCTTTTCCGGATAATTCAACTCGTATAACTCTGCATGTCCGTAACTACCAGGAGAAAACATATCCGCTAATTTGTAAAGAAAAAATAGCCCCATCAGCGCTATAATTACATATATTATTCCTCCGGGTTTCATTTTATAGTATGGGGTTTGTTGTATGAATCTCCATCCTCTTCTTTTCTCCCAGAGTCCCCGAGTTGGGCGACTCTTCGAAGACAAAGTAAAGCCGGCGTAATGGCACGTTTTGCTTACCGCAGTAGTACAATTATCTTGTCCTTGGAAATCTTTTTTATTTCACTCTTATCCACAAAACTCCATATTATTAAAATGTTGCCCTTGACGAAGAATTCCTCAGGGTGAGCTTTGGTAGGTTTCTTTCCACCCCAGAGAAGTCCTTCTAAAAATCCCTGTTGCTTAAAATCCGTTTCAAACTCGTAATAGTAAATTGCTCCATTGTCATCTTTGCTTTCATAAGATTGAAATTCCTTGTTCTTTATTTTTCCTATAAAGCTTTCATATAAGTCTGTTTGGTCATAAAAAGTCCCTGCTTGAATTGACTTGTAAAGCATTTCATCAGTTCGTTTATACTTCTCTGGAACTTCAGAGTCCGTCAATTTCAGCTTATCGAGTCCTTGTCCAAAGGAAGAATAGAATGTTAATGCGGTTAAAATTAAAATCAGCAATCTAAGTCTCATATGTTATTTGTTGTTTATTCCGTTAATATTATAGATGTATAGTCTGTCACAAAGCTTCTTAAGAATGAATCTATGGATTCATCGGAGTCATCTTTCTTTTGTAATCTTGCTTTGAGTCTTTTGTAGTCTTCAGTCATCTTAAACGCCTGAAATTGTCTCTCTTTGAATTTCTCGTATTCATCGTATTTGAAGTTTTTCTCTCGGACCAGATTTCCTTTTTCAAACTCAAGGAGCGTATAGAATTCGTACGTTGAACCATATCCCATATGAACATAATTTACAATTTTTCCGTAAGGCATTACGAGCAAACCCGTGATCCATTCTACTTTAACTTCCTTCTGCCCTGGAAAGACTTCATTCAGAACACTCTTCCATTTAAAACTAGACGTTCTGGTACTACTCGTATCACTAACTTCAATTTCAATATCTTTTACGTACAATTGATTGTCTCTTACTTCAAATGTTGCAACATATCCCCGCCAAAGGGCTGTTGAAACTATCTCACTCTTGGGTAGTTTATCAGGGTTCTCTTTAAAGAAACTTTCTAAGGGATTACTCTGCAGAGAGTATTCTTTTCCATTATAAATGACCTTGTCCGGATACTGTGCTGTTGCAAATAAGCGAAGTCCGAAAAAAACGGTAAATATTAATATCAGCAGCGGTTTCATTTCTTCGAGTCGATTATTTCTTAGTAAGACCTTCTACAATAATAGCAAAATCTTAATCCTTTTTAATAACACCCAACCTAAACCAAACCACACTTTTAGGCCTGCAACCACCCTGAAATTGTTTTTTACAATGCCCTGATTTTATATATCTTTGACTATGGCAGAAACAACACACGTAGGAAGAAAGATAAGCCGCCTGCGCGAACAGCGCGGCATAAAACAGGAAACATTGGCTGAGCAACTCGGCATTAGCCTGCAGTCGGTCTCGAAGATTGAACAGAGCGAGCAGGTTGAAGACATTACCTTAGAGCGCATTGCCAAGGTGTTGGGCGTTACACCAACCGAGATTAAAAATGCCTCAGAAGAAACTGTCATTAATAATATTCAGAATAATTACGAAGGATCAAATACTTCAAATACTCCTTTCAGTCAACACAATCAGAATTGCACCATCAACCCCATTGACAAGATAGCTGAACTTTACGATGCTTTAATTAAAAGCGAACGCGAGAAAATAGCTTTGCTGGAGAAGCTGATGGAAAAGATGAATGAGAAGAAGTAGTATCTAGAAAAACAGTTATCAGTTCAGGAACAAAATTCCAGCCATCACCTTTTAATCTCATTATATTTTATCAGGTAAACGAAAGAAACTTTCGCTCGAGAAGGTGCATACTCCGTGCGACTAGTGTTGGCGCAAAATGGAAAAACAGAACAATGAAATTTATTACATTCTTGATTGGATTCATCTTTTTGATTTCGTGTAATACAAATCAACCTCAAAATTCTGATACGTATCATGATTCTGTTAGATTAGATACTATATCAAATTATAAACCTATTAAGAAACCTAATAAGCAGCAGCGATGGGATACACTTTATGTTTCCATGAATAATGATGCATTAGTATTTGGAGATTCTGCCAACAAGGAGATTAGTTATGTAGCTATTAAATATGAACCTCATATTAATTTTTTAGATTTTAAAGTTGATTCAGTTTTTAAAGGTGAACGTCATTCATTAGATTTTAGTAGTAATCCACCAAGTAAAATGTTTATAACCAGGATTAGAGAGACCTATAAATCTGGCAAGGCTAATTTTGCAGGGCACTATTATCTCACTGATTGGGGTTGTGGGTCTCCATGCCAAATGTGTGTTATAGTAGATTTGGTTTCAGGTAGAATTTAT
>DATJHZ010000191.1:0-9797 GCA_035493595.1 Cyclobacteriaceae bacterium
GAGTAGTTTGTTTGTATTACCTGTAAGGATGACTAAAATTGTCAGGAAGCAGAACTGCTTTATTCTTTTCATTTATTCATTCATGTTCGCTTAAAATTAAGATTAATAAATCGTTTATACTTCCTGTTGAAGTGCAGATCAAATATTACTTTATTGTTAGTTGATATCATCTGAATATAGATATTTGTGATCTTTATTAACCACCGCATGGATTATTGGATTGATACCCACGCTCACATTTACGCAAAAGAATTCAACGACGACAGGCAGGATATGCTGGCCCGCTGCGAACAGCAGGGCATAGGCCGTATTTTTATGCCCAATGTAGACCACGCTTCCATTGATGGTATGATGGAATTGGAAAGCCGCTCGGCCGGTACCTGTATTGCCATGATGGGTCTTCATCCATGCTCCGTGGATAAAGATTTTGAACGCGAACTTTATATTGTTGAAGACTGGCTCGGCAAGCGCAAGTTTGCTGCAGTAGGAGAGATCGGCACGGATCTGTATTGGGATAAGACTTTCTGGGAACAACAGAAGGAGGCCTTTACCATTCAGGTGAACTGGGCCAAGAAATATAAACTTCCTGTTGTAATACATTGTCGCGAAAGCATTGATGAAACAATTGCCCTGGTAGAGCAACTTCAGGATGGTACGCTTACCGGAATTTTCCATTGTTATTCTGGCAATGCAGAACAGGCAGAGCGCATCATCAAACTTAATTTTCTGTTGGGGATCGGCGGTGTCTCTACTTTTAAAAATGGAGGACTCGATAAAGTACTTCCTGATATTGATCTCAAACATCTGGTGTTAGAAACGGATAGCCCTTATCTTGCTCCCGTGCCTCATCGCGGTAAGCGAAATGAGCCATCGTATATACCTCTCGTTGGCGATAAGATAGCCGAGATCAAACGAGTAACGGTGAATGAAGTAAAAAATGCAACCTCTCAAAATGCGTTAAATCTTTTTAAACCCGTGTGATGATGAACTTGAAGAAAATCGTAATTAATACACCTTCTGGTAAACCAAGATCACACATATTGATCATCTACACGGGTGGTACTTTTGGAATGACCTATGACAAGGATGGCGTTCTCATTCCCTTTGATTTTGGATTGATCCTTGAACACTTACCAGCATTGAAAAACCTGGCGTTACAGCTAACGGTAGTTTCTTTCGAGAACCCAATTGACTCGTCTAATATCAACCCTGGTCACTGGCAATTATTAGGAGAGATCATCCAAGAGAATTACCACTCGCATGATGGCTTTGTAGTTTTACACGGCACAGATACGATGGCGTTCACCGCTTCGGCCATGAGCTTTATGCTCGAAGGACTCAACAAACCTGTGATCTTTACCGGTGCCCAATTGCCGATAAGCGAGGCCCGATCAGATGCGCGTGAAAATTTAATTACAGCTCTTGATATTGCTTCTGCCCGAAAAGATGATCAGGCTTTGGTGCCTGAAGTTTGTATTTATTTCGACTATGAACTTCTGCGTGGTAATCGTTCGAAGAAAGTAGAAAGCATGCAGTTCGATGCGTTTGACTCTGGCAATTATCCACCATTGGCAAAAGCCGGTGTGAAGATTGATTACAATTTTGCCGTTATTCAGAAACCAGATAAAACGAAATCGCTGAAAGTACATTCAGCAGTTGATACGAACATTTCAATTCTCAAATTGTTTCCGGGTATTAATGAAGCAACTGTGCAGGCTATACTAAATACACCCAACCTGAAAGCCGTTGTTCTTGAAACGTTTGGCTCAGGCAATGCACCAACCATAGCGTGGCTGATCAATCAGTTAAAGGCAGCTATTGAAAGAGGCATTCTGATTCTGAATGTTTCGCAATGTCCTGGCGGTACGGTATGGCAAGGTCGATACGCTACAAGCAAAAACCTTCGCGAAATTGGTGTGATCAGCGGAGATGATCTTACTACGGAGGCCGCTGTGACCAAGCTCATGATTTTGCTTGGCGAGAAAGGTGTTGAGAAAACCAAGGATATCATTGGTAAATCTATTGCCGGAGAAATGTCAGTTTAATCCAAACTGGTGTTGCAAAGCGAGTATTTTATTAAGTTATTTGTGCCCCGGTTTACGAAAACCTTTATAATAGGGTCGTAATTGCCACTAATCAACCAGAAAAAGGAGAGGTGTCCGAGTGGTTGAAGGAGCACGCCTGGAAAGTGTGTATACCTGAAAGGGTATCGCGGGTTCGAATCCCGCTCTCTCCGCTGTTTTTGTTTTGTAGCCCAATGCTGAAAGGTGTTGGGCTTTTTTGTTGAGTGCTGCCTAAAAATAAGGTTTGATTTCCAGCTCCAAAATCCTTTACTATTTTCGTCTATTGAAAATGACGTTGTCATGAAACAAATTATTGAGAATTATGTAAGACTGTTTTCCAGTTGCTTGCATAGCGAGCCAGTTCCCCCGGCCACTCATCTTACAGTGTTGGTCATTACGCTGATTGCAATTCTATTTCTGGCTCTTTGCCCTTTCTTTATTTAAGAAACCTGAAAAATACCTATTGATCATTTCGATCTCGTACTATACTTTCGCGACCTACTCATTAAGTTTTAAAGAGAGGGTCTTTTCTTAATGATATTAAAGCAGATGGAGCAGACGGTTTCATCTGCTTTTCCTTTTTTTAGCCACATCATAATTTAGTCGTTGTCATTTTTATCGTGACTTCTTCGGTTTTTCTTAAATAAGAAATGCCAGAGGCTTATAAAAACCTCTGGCATTTCTCTTATGTCGCTACATCATTTCTCCTTCTGATTCATTAGATAGGAGAATGTGATTCTTTCATTAATAAGTATAAAAGAAATTAATCTGCTTATTGCCATCACCAGGATAGGTGCGAGTTTCTTTTGTAGGATAACCCCAGGCGTTATATGTATATTCCGATGTATAACTGCTCAACGTTACATACGTGAACGTGGCAATTGGATTCGCTACCTGATTCTGCGGATCAGCAGGATCTAGGATAAGAGGTGTTGCAATGGTTTTGTCAGTGAGATAAGTGTAGTTCCAGGGATTACCACTATCAAATGAAACCTTGCTTACATTGCCATCTGCATCATATTCGAAGTCTCGATGTTTCAATCCTACAATACTCTTATTGGAGTTATCGTAGCTTGTAATTTTCCCGGATGTATAGGTATAGGTGTGCGTCTCAGAAAGGATGTTATCGCCGTAGTAGAATTCAATTTTGTTTAATGCATCGCCAGTATAATAATACTTTTCAGGATAATCGTTGCCGGAGAGTTTACGTACACGCTGTATAACTTTATTATCCGAAGCATACGAGTAGTAATATGTTGTGCTGCTGGCGTCTATTGTAAAGTGATCTAAACGATCTAAGGTATCATAGAAATATTCATAGAGTAAATCTGTTTCCTGTGAAATAGTTTTCAACCGAACTGGTGATACAACAACGTGTGCTGTTGCTTTTAATGCCATTGTGTTAGTAGTGCTACCTGTCAGCGTTAGTGTTCCATCAAGAACATACGTTCCGACAACGGTGGGCGAATATGTACCGGTAGAAAATGTAACAGTAATTTCTTCCGTGGTATTATCAGAATACTTTACAGTGACTTTAGCAGGAAATGGTACGGCAGAGAACTCTGTTCCATAAGACACGTGAATGTAAGCAAGCGACTGAACAGCAATGATGTCCTTGGTTTTTGGTTTGGGATCTTCGGTTTTGCAACTGGCAACAGAAATAATAATGAACGCAATCAATAGGATCTTTCTCATGGTTAAAATATTGTTTTGCCAAAAATACAGAAATTAACACGGCATTTATATGGCGTCTGAATTTGAAAGCGTATTAAATTTTTTCGATGATTAATATTAAATGTAGAATCAGCAAAGTACGTTAAGTGTGGCTTTTTTAATGTACGAAAAAATAATTTCAAGTATTTATCAGGTTCCTGCAAATAGTATTAGCTTCTTACTTTTCTTTTTTAGTAACTTCATTTTATCGAATCTCTGGTGCATAGAACGAATCTGTGATGAATTGCGCCAATCTCCACATAGTAACTAATTAACTACTAACTTTAATAGATCCTCCATGATGAAGTATTACAAAATCCCGCACGGGCTGTGGACATTTCTTTTTGCTGCAGCCTTTTTAGTATTGTTAAGTTTCTCGTTCAACAGTTTTGCACAACGTACCGATTCGTTCGAGCAAGGAAAACTAAGAATAAAAGTTTCCGAACAATTGGCTCAGCAATTAGAAAATGCTTCGCTGAAAGCCACTGCCAATAAAATTGTTCTGACAGGTATTCAATCCATTGATAACATCAGTCAACAGTTTAAGGTCAACGGCATTAGCCGTGTGTTCAGACCTGCAGGACAATTCGAAGCCAGGCATCGTCGCTATGGACTTCATCTCTGGTATGAAATACAAATGGATAAGGCTTCATCTGTATTGGATGCACTTGGTGCTTTCAAACAAGTGAGTCTGATTGAAAAAACAGAACCCGTATTTAAGAAGGCTATCATCGGTTCCGAAAATAAAAACTATGGGCCTCGTGTAGTTCCCACACCAACGCAATCACCCACACTATCAGGTGCCTCTAACGACCCTTTCTTAGGTAGTCAGTGGCACTACAATAACACAGGACAGACAGGTGGAACAGCAGGTGCTGATATTAAATTATTTCAGGCATGGGCCATTCAAACAGGAAGACCAGAAGTTATTGTAGCTGTTACAGATGGTGGTATACAAGTTAATCATCCAGATCTTGCTGCAAACATCTGGGTTAATACAGATGAAATACCAGGTAATAATATTGATGATGACGACAACGGTTACATCGATGATATAAATGGTTATGGCTTTGGTGATAACACAGGCACTATCGCTCCAGATCAACATGGCACGCACGTAGGTGGTACTATTGCAGCGACGACAAATAATGGTGTTGGTGTGGCAGGTATTGCTGGCGGTTCAGGCACAGGTGATGGAGCAAGACTGATGTCATGCGCGGCGTTTGGTGCTAATAACTCAGGCGGTTTTGCAGAGACGTATGTATATGGAGCTGATAACGGCGCTGTTATTTCTCAAAATAGTTGGGGTTATACATCTCCCGGTGTTTTTGAACAAGCTGTGCTAGATGGTATTGATTACTTCATTGCTGAAGCCGGTAAAGATAACAATGGCAATCAGATCGGTCCGATGAAAGGTGGTATAGTAATTTTTGCTGCCGGAAATGATAATAATAACTCACAACATTATCCTGGTTTTTATGCACCAACGCTTTCTGTTAGTGGAACAAATCACATGGATAAAAAAGCATGGTACTCAAACTTTGGTGACTGGGTTGACATTGCTGCTCCAGGAGGTGAAACAAATACTGTTTCTCAGCAAGGTGTGCTCAGTACATTGAGTAATAACCAATACGGTTTCTTTCAGGGAACATCTATGGCAACGCCTCACGTATCTGGTGTTGCAGCGTTGATTGTATCAGCCTTTGGTGGTCCCGGGCTCACACCGGATATGGTGCGCGGCAGATTGGTACAAACAACAGATAACATTGATGCCGTTAATCCAGGCTTTGAAGGCCTGTTAGGCTCAGGTCGGTTAAATGCTTTTGCAGCCTTGCAACAAAATGATCATGTGGCTCCTGATTCCATTGTAGACCTGTCTACTATTGCATCAACAGTTACAACAATCTCTCTTACATGGACATCACCGCACGATCCAGGTAATGGTTCTGCCAGTACGTATGATATTCGATATTCAATCTTTCCAATAACACCAGCAAATTTTGATTCAGCCACGGCCGTTGTAAATCCACCGCCGCCGTCGATAGCAGGAGAGCATGATTCATTAACAGTAACAGGGTTGGCCCCGGGCACGACATATTACTTTGCTATTAAAGCGAGTGATTTCTTTGGAAACATTTCTGCTCTTTCAAATGTAGTTCAACAGTCAACGCAATTTCCACCAATCATTTCAGTGACACCTGGCTTTGTTTCAGATACACTGCATACAGCCGAAAGTTCAACCAGGAGTATTACGATCTCAAACACAGGACAAGGTCCGTTAACATATCTGATCACAAATTTTGACGACAGCTTTGTTCGTCCAATACCTGCATCAGACACTATTCCTCAAGGCCAGTCGCGTAACATAACATTAGCATTAAGTGCAAACAACTTGCTCGCTGGTGATTACTCAAGAAGACTTATTATTCTAAGCAACGATCCAACGCACGATTCAACTTCGGTTGATGTTCTGTTGCATGTTATTAATAATGGCTTACCTATTGCCACCGTATCGCCAGACAGCAGTATTAATTTCGGAGGTGTTTTTGTTGGTGGTACAGTGAACAGAAACATCTACATTCATAATTCAGGATCTGAAACATTAAGAACCTGGCAAACAAGTATTGATGGTTCTGATTTTTCATCCGATTTGTTCGATACACTTTATGTAGCACCCTTTAGAGACACCGTTGTTCATGTAAGGTTCACAGCGTCTGCTCTGGGCACATCAACAGGTGCTATCCACCTGGCAACAAATGATCCATTACATGCTGTCTTTGATATCACACTAAGAGGAGAGGGGCTTGATGCTCCAGCCATTGTAGTATCGCCCGACTCGCTGACGGAGACGTTGCATACAGACAGAACATCTACACAACAACTTACAATTCAGAATACAGGAGGTAGCGATCTTTTGTTTTCAATTCAGGTAAAACCAAAAACAACAAGCACATTGGTTACGAAGGATATTACATTGCCTTCACAACAAACTTCAGCAAGTGCCGCTAACCTGAAACTAAGTGAGTCAAGAAATAAATATACGGGCACTGTTCAGATCAAGTCTGTATCGCAATCAAGTGCTACCGCTCGTGTATTGATAGTAACACCAGATTCAAATGTTGATGATCTGAAATCTATCTTAAACAGCTTTAGTGACATTCAGGCAAAAGTATTTCCAGTTGATTCCTTGCCTGTAATTTCATTGTCTTACTTAACAGGATATGATGTTGTTATGACAACCAACAACGGACAATGGCAAGCTACTGGTAATGTAGCGCCAGATGTTATTGGTGATTTACTCGCAGACTATATTGATCAGGGAGGAAAAGTAATCGTAAATCAATTTGCATACTCCTATGACGCCTGGAAAATGACTGGTCGTTTTATTGAGCAGCAGTATGGTCCTTTTATATCTTCTACCGCCGATGCTAATATTGATGTTACGTTAGATAGCATTGCAACGGGTAATCCTATCATGCAAGGTGTAACAACACTTGACTATAGCGGATTTGTGCAGAACGTTGGATTAGCTCCTGGTGCAACACCATTAGCAAGATGGAGTAACGGCGATTTATTCGCTGCAGCAAACTCGAATGTTGTAGCGTTGAATATTCTGCCAAGTTTAGGAAGCGGTGGTGCATTACCATGGAGTGGCGATTTACCAACGTTCTATCAGAATGCCATTCATTGGTTATCAGGTCCATCGTTTATAAAAGTATCGCCTTCTAAAGGCACAGTACCTGCAGGTAGTCAGGCAAACCTTGATGTTCTCTTTGATGCATCATCACTCAGTGCTGGCAACTATGAAGCTTCACTTGATATTACAAACAATGTTCCGGGACATGAGTTGATTTCTATTCCCGCAGTGTTGCATGTGCTGGGTCCTGAGTTTACTATTTCACCTGATTCTCTTGCTGTAGCATTAGGTAAAAATGAATCCACAACACAAACTATTGTGCTGACAAATAATGGAAGTGACAATCAACCATTCACTGTACGAGTACAGAGCAAGGATGGCACAAGTGCATCATCTATCAAGCTTGTCTCTTTAAAAACAGCAACTACCAGTTCAACATTCTCAACTGGCAGACAACAGACTCAAGCAGTTCCAAAACGTGATAAAGCATATAGCGGACCTGCACTGAGTGAAGGTACTCAATCTATTCAGACTGCCTCAGGTTTTGCAGCAGCCAGAAAATCTGTTGCCCAGAATACAACGGTTACCTATGCTACCGACTTTGAAAGTTTCAGTGCAGGAGATATTGATGGTCAACAAGGTTGGGAAGGTCAATATGGAAACTGGACTATTGATTCATCCGATCCGGCAAGTGGTACAAAACACTTCCATGGTCTGGCTGATGGTCTTGGTCAATCACTTTCATTTTCACCGGTTGTGAGTATCGGAACAGAAAATAAATCAACCACTACCATGAAGATTAATGTTCAGGGCAGTGGTGTTACATGGCAGGTCATACCTCAATCACCTTCGGCAGGTTTCCTTAATACAAGAGTAGAATTTAGTGCTGACGGAAGCGCCAGAGCACTGGTAAGTGATGGTGCTGGTGGCGGTGGTTATTTACCAATCAATGCAGCAGTACCAAGTGGTTATTTTGATTTGACAATTGAAGTTGACAGAGATTCAGCAACGTTCAATATATTCTTTAATAATGATAATGTATTTCATGGACTTGGATTTGCCGGTGACATTGAACAGGTTGTCTTTCTTTCTCTGATGGAAGAAGCAGGTCCTGTTCTTGACGTTGATAATTTTCAAATTCTCGATGGTGCCCGCGATACAAGTCCTGGTTATCTCACAGTGTCTCCTGTATCGGGTAACATTGCTGCAGGCGAATCAATTGCACTCACAGCAACATTCAATACGGCAGGCTTAGAGTTTGGGAAATATCATGCCGATGTCATTGTTGATATTTCTAATCTTGATGAACTCACTGTACCAACAACATTAACAGTATTTGGAGATCCGGCTATTGAAGTTGATCCAACAGTATTGCAAGCCGTTGTTGGATATAGAGAAGATACCGTTAAGAATTTTCAAATCAGAAATACCGGAGGTAATGATCTTTTCTATGGTCTCACCGTGATAGGAGCAAGCACCGATATGGCGAAGTTACCGCCTAATCCGGTTAACAAATTTAGCGTTAAGCAATCTGATGCTAAAGTTCAGCAAAAGATAAAGAAAGATCAGACGCAATCACGCGCGTTTGTGAAGCAGCAACCGGCTATTGAATTATTATCAGGAAGCAGTCTTCTGGAGCAAGGTTTTGATTCATTAGCTTTCCCGCCTGCAGGTTGGTCTTATACTGACAACACTGGTAGTGGTGTAGCATGGAATCTTGCATCGGCGTGGGGCGAAGGAAATTATTCCGGAGTAGGTGATGCGGCTACCGTTAGCAGCGATGCTTTTGGTGAAGGTGAATTTGATACAGAACTTATTTCACCTTCTATTAATGTAGGAGCGTATCGCAATATTGTTGTTCAATACACAGCCAACTATCAGAACTTTGCTAATCTGGATTTTCTTGATCTCGATATTAAAGTAGATGGAGCATCATGGGTGAATGTGCTGAGCTGGAATGAGGATCATGGAACTTTCAGAGGATTGCCTGGTGAATTTGTTTCATTAAATCTTGACTCTTATTTAGCAGGTGCTAGTTCGTTTAAACTACGCTGGCATTATTATGATCCCAACACTGGCGATTTCGACTGGTATGCTCAAATCGATAACGTTGTTGTTTTGGGAGATCCAAAAGCATGGCTCACAGTTAATCCAACGTCAGGCACTGTTCCGGTAGGAGGAGCTGCCAATATTGCTGCTCATTTCTATTCACAAGATCTTGATCCCGGATTTTATGTTGCTGGTATCCTTGTAAATAGTAATGCTACAAGAAATCCATTGGTAGGCGTTGTAGCTTCACTAGAAGTATTAAACCCTGCTGAAATTGAAGTTTCACCAGCGAGTGTCAGCCAGGAATTATTTAAAGGTCAGACAGCTTCTCAAAC
>DATJHZ010000192.1:0-17125 GCA_035493595.1 Cyclobacteriaceae bacterium
GTTCTATCGAACAAAAAAAATATAAGGTATGCCTGGAGTATCATATTGGAAATTGTAAAGGGCCTTGCGAAGGCTATCAGCAAGAAGCAGCTTATCTGGAAGAAATTGAACAGGCTAGAAATATTTTAAAAGGTCAGGTAAGCATCGTATATCAATATTTTAAGACACACATGCAGGAGCTTTCTGCAAACATGGAATTCGAAAAAGCGCAGGCATACAAAGAAAAGTTAGACACGCTGGAGAGATTCCAATCTAAAACTCTGGTTGTTAATAATGATCTCACTGATATTGATGTGTTCACCATTACAAGTACTGAAGAGTATGCTTACATCAATTATCTCATGATCAAAGAGGGGAGTATAATCTACTCAAAGTCTGTTGAGGTTAAAAAGAAACTTGAAGAAACTGACGATGAAATACTGGGCACAGTATCCTATGAACTAAGAGACCAGGCATTCAGTAAATCAAAAACAATCTACAGCAACGTTGCTATCGAACCTTTGCCTCATGACATCGAAAATGTTATACCCAAAATAGGTGATAAGAAAAAGCTTGTGATGCTATCGATGCGCAATGCTTTGGAGTTGAAAAAAGAGAGAACAATATTAAGAGAAGGAAAAAAATCAAAGCAAAACGAAGTGCTTTCCATTCTTCAAAAAGATATGCATCTTCAAAAATTACCTAACATCATTGAATGTTTTGATAACTCAAACTTCCAGGGGACAAACCCTGTAGCATCTATGGTACGATTTGTAGGTGGCAAGCCAGATAAAAAAGGTTATCGTCATTTTAACATCAAAACTGTCGAAGGACCCAATGACTTTGCGTCTATGAAAGAAATTGTTACCAGACGATATACGCGCGTTTTAGAAGAGAATTTGCCAATGCCTGATCTCATTATGGTTGATGGTGGCAAAGGGCAATTAAGCAGTGCTGTTGAGGCCTTAAAAGATTTAAATATCTATGGACAGGTTCCTATAGCTGGGATTGCCAAAAGATTAGAGGAAATATATTATCCAGAAGATTCTTTCCCGTTACTTATCAGTAAAAAATCACCAGGTTTAATGCTCCTTCAACAAATCCGTGACGAAGCACATAGATTTGCGATTACATTTCATAGACTTAAAAGAAGTAAGAAGCTTACAACATCTTCATTAGAGGAAATTGATGGTGTTGGCAAAAAAACCGTGGAGCTACTTCTGCGTCACTTCAAATCTATTAAAAAAGCAAAAGAGGCTTCCATTGAAGAGCTTGCCAAAGTGGTGGGGCCGAAGAAAGCTGAAATCATCAAATCACAAGAAACAAAAAAGGAGGCGTAAGCCTCCTTTTAAATGTCTTAAGAATTCGATTAAAATTCCCAAAGATTATGTTCTTTCTCCATGAGCATCATCTCAGCCCACTCAGTAGCCCAGATGGCTTCACGATACGGTCTGCCATTTGCACGGTATGTATCCATGATTGTTTCGTCATCAGGATTTTCAATTTTATGAATTGTGCCGTGGAATAGTCTCAATAAGATTGCATCAGCAAAATTCTTATTCTGAGCTGTGTTTTGTCTGTTAAACCAAACAGCTTTCTCAGGGTGATTTCTGAATACTTTTTCTAAATCTTTATACTTGAACCAGCCTAAGTACAAATCAACATTGGTTGTTGTTTTAGATCCTGGCACAATGATCTGAACAGCTTGGATATCATAATAAAGGCGCGATCTTCTTCTATCGAAGATAACATCTTCCATTAATCTCAAAGTAGTCATATCACTTGCTAAGTACTCAGTTGCTTTACCTTGGCTTGTTGCTGCCCAGTCATCAGGAGAGGTTTCAGGATTTGCTCCTTTGTTATCTCTTAAAGCTTGATAATTCTTTCCGTTATAAACGCAAATCTCATCAGTATACCAGTCTCTGGCTGGATCCCAAGGATCGTAAACAGAAGCCTGAGTTTGCTGAAGAAGACCAAAGAAATCTTCCTTACTTAATTTTGATGTTAATGAGTCGTATTTATAAATGTCGGTGATCTCACCAGACTTTACAGCTTCAACAATAAGCTTTGTGATCTGACCATTGTTGGAAAAGAAACCTTTGTTTTGCTTCTCTAACAAGTCAATAGTTCTCCAAACTCTTAACTTATAAAGTTGCTCATAACGAGGTATTGGGTTAAGAGAATTGGGGTTATACTGTTGCTCCAATTCCTCCCGGTTTACCTTATCTACTTCCGCTTGTCCCCAAGCACAAGTACCAACCGCTGACAGAAGAAATAAATAAAAAGCTCTTTTCAACATAGTATTAAATTATTGTATTGGAACGTTGATGATTTCAGACTTCACTTCAACTTTTTCATCTTCGCCTTTGTAAGTTCTTCTTGTTACTGTTTTTATTTCAATAACAATTCTATCACCAGGTCTGAACTGAGCTCTCCATGAAGACATGTCAATGTTTTCATTTGTAGCTGTCATTCTGTTAACCGGGGCCGTGCCGCGAGCATGTATCACTTCCATAGAACGAATTCTATAGGTAGCATCTTTTGGTACTTCTGTTTTAAAGTTTTCTTCAGCTTCTGCTATTACACGCATACCTGTAAGAGCACTGCCTCTAACACCGTCCTTTTGGCTAATTTCTTTACCACTATTGTCTTTAGGTACGTAACGTGGTCTTGGAATAGTTTTAACATCAAAATTAACACCGCCAAGGCTTGTACCACCGTTGCTAACATTAACCGTAACTTTTCTTTGCGATGGAATGATAGTTACCTTACCAGGCTTGTCGCCTTTGATAACTTCAGCTCCATTAGAAGAGAAGGATGGATTATAGCTTGTTGATAACGAAGGAACTTCAATATTAACGTTGTTACCGCAGTTCATGTATAATGTAGGTGCATTTCCTGTAGTAACTCGAATAATAGGTTGAGCAACATAATACTCAACTTCTTGAGGGTATGTTTCGCCCTTTAATTTAATCTCAGCTTTAAAGCTTTTCTTTGCCAAGCCGTCGGCATTGTATCCTCCACCTGTAGTAGTGAATGAAACCTTACCCATTTTAACACCTGTTACATCGTCAACTACTTCAAGTTTAACGCCGTCTTTGTAAAATTCTGGAATGGCTGCAGATGATGAAGCTGTGATAAACATATCTGCTTCATACTTAGCTCCAGCAGCAACGATGGAAGACTTTGGTCTAACCATTGGAACTACTTTATCAAATTTCACTGTTCCAGCACCAGCATCTTCTCTTAGTTTGTCAAGCGCAGTTGCTTCGTAATCTAAAATCTCTGTTTGAGTTTGAGTTACAGATGCAAAAGCAGCAATACCTGGCGTGTTCTCAAAAGTAAAGGTTAAGAAATCCTTATTTTTGTGATTGGTGTTCTCAGCGAATAACGGAATATCGGCAGGAGCCTTGTCCAACTTTTCAAATTTCTTTCCAGAAAGTTGTTCTAGTTGCACAACATACTCTTTCAATAAGTCCTGATACTTCTTTCCCCAAGGAGATTTTGTATCAATCATCATTACAGCAACATCAGAACCATGGTTCGCTATAAACTTCTCGTCTATTTTATCAGTTTTAGAGATCTCAAGCATTTTCTTCTTGATCTCCTCTATACTTTTCATTGTTGTTTGTGTGAGCTCTCTTACTTTCTGAGCATTTTCCTTTGCTGTTGTTACTTTAGGATTGGTGCTCTTTCCTGCTTCATCAACAATAGCTGTCAGGATCTGATTGCTTTTCTCATTGCCTGTCTTAATAAGACCGTCCAATGTTTCATTAATGATAGCAAATTTTTCAAGTACTGCACTACTGACTTGCAGGGCGAGAAGCGCTGTCAGTACGAGGTACATCATACCGATCATTTTCTGCCTGGGTGTTTCCTTACCGCCTGCCATAATTATTAATTAAGTTTTTAATTAAAACACTTAAACCTGATTATCTTAATTCTGTCCGCTGCCTTTCATGGCAGTAAGCATACCACCGTAAACTTTGTTAAGGGCAGTTAGATTGTCAGACAATTTTCCAAGTTCGGAAGTAAACTTCGCAGTATGATCTCCTACTTTGGTCAGGCCTTGCATAGCACCTGTGAGGCTTTCATAAAACTTATTCATGTTCTTAACGTGGCTATCAGCATCTTTCAATTCCATTTCATAAACAGAATTTAATGCAGCCAAATTCTTTGTAACTTTTTGCACCTGGCTATGATATTCACCAGCGTCTTTAGAAGCTTCAGACATACTTCCTACTGCTTTAATAGCAACATCGTATGACTTGTTCATTTCTAATAATTGAGTAGATGCCTTCTTCACATTAGTTGCATAATCATTTGTTGCTACAGCAGCATCTGAAAGATTGGACATTTTCTTAGCAGAGTCTGCTAAGTTAGTAAGGCCTTTGCCTAAGCTGTCTAATAATTCAGGACCAATCTTAGCTTTCTCAAGAGAAGCATCTAATTGTTGTGTTATTGAAGTACCTGGTTTGTTAGAGATACGAGGTGCCACTGATGGCGCTTCATAGTCTTCTGCTAATTCAGGATATACTTTTGACCAATCTGGTTCTTGGTGTGGCGGCTCGAATGCACTTAAGAAGAAGATTACAGCCTCTGTTAACAGACCAACCATAAGCATTTGGTCAGCACCTGTTAAGTGAAGGATTTTAAACAATGCACCGACAATTACAACTGCTGCACCGATCCCGTAGACTTTGGGCATTATGGTTTTAAAGAGGAGTTCAGCAAATCCGCCTTTTTTCTTGCTCATTTTAGTAATGGTTTAAGTTTTATGCCTATTTGATATTCTAAATATAACGAGAGTTTTCAATTATTAAAATTCCTGACCAGATGAGCGGCCGAGGTGAGTTAATGCACAACGGAAGCCAATATAAGCACGGGTTGAATCTTTAAATTCATATGTTCTTGTGCCTGTTTCAAGGTAGTATGCAACATCTTTCCAAGAACCTCCTCTAACAACTTTCTTGGGTGGAATTTTAGGATTGTACTGGCTGCTCTCAGGATTCGTACGTTGGTCTATGTATTGTGGGTTTAAGTCCCATACTGTTGGAACTGATGCAGGATTGAAATCATCTAAGCACCATTCAGAAACATTTCCAGCCATGTCAAAAAGACCGTAATCATTCGGGAAATAAGATTGCACTGGTGAAGAGTATGCAAATCCGTCATCGTAGAAGTTACCACGACCAGGTTTGAAGTTAGCTAACATACAACCTTTTGAGTTACGGATGTATGGATTACCCCATGGATATTTAGCCATGTCACGTCCACCGCGAGCTGCATATTCCCATTCTGCTTCAGATGGAAGTCTGAACGCTGGCATTGGGAAATCTCCAACACTCTTTCTGTAATCATTTAGGTATGCTGTTCTCCATTTTCCAAAAAATACAGCAGCATCCCAGTTAATACCTACAACAGGATAATCGTCATAGCCAGGGTGCCAGTAATAATAATCCTGAACAGGATCACCCATGTGATGAGCAAAATCTCTAACCCATGAAGTTGTATCAGGATAATATTTCTGACGGAATGTTTCAGCGTCTACTGTTTCAAATCCTTCAATGCTACCGTTATCAACCAGGAAGAAATTAGTGAACTGACGATATTCATTATTTGTGATTTCGGTATCATCCATAAAGAAAGAACCGATCGTTACTTGCTTGTTAAAGTTGATTTGTGTAGAAGCAGGATCTTCATCTGCCTGACCCATGTGAAAAGTACCTGCCGGAATTGGTACCATACCGTATGGTATTGTCATGATCCAACCTTCCCTTCCGGAAACGCCGACCAATTCACCTTGATCGCCTCCGCCTTTCTTTCCTCCGCCCAGGCCGAGCAAACCACAGGCACTCATAGCAATGCCTGTTACAATCAACATTAGTTTCGAAGAGACTGATCTATTCATATTCCTTGCACAGTTTTCTGTTTACCGCTTATATGTTTTCGAGATTCGAAAGTTAGCTTTATTAGCTCACTTTTTAAAAAATCGTTTACCAAATTCAACAAAATCTTAAAAAAACCAAAATTATTTGTCGCTTAGTGCCTGTACCGTGGGGTTCGAACGACTTTTTTACCGCTGCCCGGGTTGACCGGAAGCTGATAACTAAGCATTAACTCATGGGAGGTTGTGGACTTGGCCTTTTGATCTTTAAGTATGTAATCTAGTGAATAACCCAATTTAAGAGATTTATCTTTTGTAAAACAGTAACCCAGAAGCAAAATAGCGTCTCCACCTTGTCTGAGCGTAATACCTCCCCACATCTGATCCTTCAATGTAGCTATTACGCCGCCTTCAACAGAATATTGTTTAAGGTCTGTTTTTACTAAGAATGTTGGTGTCAATTTCAAATCAAAGTTCACTTCATAAAAATAACCAGCGGTTATATTGAGTTGATTTTGCAATGCTCCGCGCAATGCACTGGCGCCAAAATCAAACTTTGATTTAAGCAAGTGATTGACACTTACACCAGCATAGTATTTTTCAGTTCTATAAAAAATTCCAAGACCTAAATCTGGTCTTACTTGTGATTCATTTCCTTTAGGTACGTTAGGATCATCAGGATAAAGAGCTCTGTATCTTTTTCCGTTGATTGACATTGAGTAGATACCTGCCTTGATGCCAAAACTTAATTTGCTTTCTTTAATTCCTAAGTGATAAGCATACATTGCTTGAGCTTCAAGATTATTCTGAGGGCCCAGGTTATCGTTCATCACATATGTACCGAAGCCGCTTCGTAATTTATAGATTGGTGTATTGAATGAAACCATCTGAGTTGTTGGAGCACCACCGTCTCCAAAGCTGGATTGGTAGCCAGCCCACTGTGCTCTGTATGCACCAGTCAATTGCGTAACACCGTCCACACCAGCATATGCCGGATTCAAATACAGGTTATTAAACATGTATTGACTGAACTGCGCATCTTGCTGAGCTTGTACAGTGAAGGCAGTAAGGACGATTAAAAAAGTATAAAAAGTCTTTTTCAGCATCAAGATTAAAAAATAAGAATCTAAAGTAAATGCTTTTTTGTGATACTTTCAACCGCAATATAATTAAAGTATTCAAAAAAATACCACTTTCTAAATTCCAAAGGATGAAGAAGTTACTTAATTCCGTTTGCCTTTTTAACATAAAGCTCCAGTGCTCCCGTCATTGAGGGGGCATTTGGAAGGGGGGCTTCGATGTCTAAAATCAATCCGGCATCACGAACGGCCTTGGCCGTTGTTGGTCCAAAAACTGCTATTCGCGTATTGTTTTGTTTAAATTCAGGGAAGTTTACAAACAATGAATTAATGCCAGATGGGCTAAAGAAAGCTAGTATGTCATAAAATACTTCCTTGAGATCAGACAAATCTGCCGCTACTGTATGATAAATAATGGCTTCAGTATAATTGTATCCATTCTGTTTCAGAAAGTCAGGAATATCATTCTTGCGAATGTCTGAGCATGGGAAGAGATACTTCTCATTCTTGTGCTTCTTGAGTATCTCCAGAAGATCCTGGGCTGTTTTAAGGCCTGTGAATATCTTACGCTTACGAATCACAATGTACTTCTGAAGATAATTGGATGTCTGTTCTGAAATACAGAAGTATTTCATTTCCGCAGGCATCTCGATCTTCAACTCCTGGCATATATGAAAGAAGTGATCTACTGCATTACGGCTTGTGAAAATGATCGCCGTATGATTCAGTATATCAATTTTTTGCTTTCTGAATTCTTTTACAGGCACCGGCTCGACCTGAATGAAGGGTCTGAAGTCAATTTTTAAATTGAACTTTTCAGCAAGTTTAAGGTAAGGAGAATTAGTATCGGCGGGGAACTCTTGAGTAACCAGGATACTTTTTACTTTTCGTATCCTGTCAGTAGCAATTTCACTCATATCAACACGTAACGTAACTAGTTATAAAGAACTGAGATGATCACCAATAAAGGAATTATTTCAGTGGCACAAATGTACGAAAATAAATGAAACAAGGAGTAGCCTGTTCTTCCATTCAATTTCAAAAAAATAATAATTGTCCAGCCGACAAGACACCAAGTCATTAGCTTTAGCAGAACAAAATAAAATGTGGGATTCTGACCTCTGGCTATAAAGTAGACAAACAGCACAATAGAAATGCCGCCGAAAACAATGAGCTGTAAGCGAACCCAATTAAAGAAGTGTATTCCTGCCATATTTCGCGATCCAAACAAAAAAGACGACGCATAAACAAGAATTACTTTTAGAATGAAAATCAGGAAAATAAAGAGACTTACACCTATCCATTTTGATAAGGCACTGAAAAATCCAGTGGTTGCAAAATAATTTGTGAGCCAATAACCTGTTGAGGCAAAATGGAATATTACAATCAGATAAAATCCAAGAATCAGGCTACAGAATGCGTAGAATAATATGTTGGCACTATTGCTTATTCGCGTGTATATCTGGGAATCATCACTTTCGCGAAGTGAAAATATTTTGGTAACAGAAAAATAATCCGACGCTAACTTAGGATTTAGACGAAGTACCACAATAAGCATGATCAACAACACAAGTGATGCCACGATCACAAAATCTCTGAAAAAAGTAGCAGGCCTGTCATTTGCTTCATCACTGGCACGGGCTTGTGCAATCTTTGTGTCAATGGTTGTATGTAATTTTTCCTGACTGATGCTCTCTGCGTGTATTGCTATCAACAGATTTACAGATGAATACACGCGAACAAGACTATCAATATTAAAATTGGTTCCACCAATGGATGCCAATTGACCGTTGATGAAAACTGTGTAATCGTAAGGAGCATTGATTTTCAGATAGTCACCAGCATACTTGTCACCATTGATCTCAAAATAAAGCGTAGAGACATCTCCGTAATCAGAGCTAAGCGATTTGTACTTATTATCTTCAAAAATCTTCCAATCATTTCTAAGATCTTTCTTGGTTGTAAAGATTCCGTTAGCGGAAAGGCCAGGAACCTGAAATGAAAAAATACTAATGAGAAAAAGTAAGGCTATCCGCATAAGGACTCAAAAATATTATAAATGCAATGATAATCCGAAATGCATGTAAGTTTGTCTGATAATTATGGCTGGAATTTATTTACATATACCCTTTTGCAAGCAGGCGTGTCATTATTGTGATTTCCATTTCTCTACAAATCTGAGTTTGACAGATGAGATCTCTAGTGCCATGATGCGAGAGATTGAAATTCAGAAAAGTTATTTGAAAGACAATCTCATTGAAACTATCTACTTCGGTGGCGGCACGCCTTCCATACTATCTGCAAAACAGTTATCGGATTTATTGAATACAATTCGGGTAGCTTTTCAGGTATCCGATAATGCCGAGATTACTGTTGAAGCCAATCCTGATGATCTCACGAAAGAAAAACTTTTTCAATTAAAAGAAGCTGGCATTAACAGGCTTAGTATCGGAATTCAAACTTTTGATGATGATGTACTTCGTTTTCTAAACCGGGCACATGATAAAAATGCTGCTATTCAATGTATGGATGATGCACGAAAAGCCGGATTTAAAAATATCAGCATTGATTTGATTTATGCTATTCCCGGGCAAGACAATGACATGTGGCTAAGAAATATTGAACAGGCTATTGTTCTTAATCCGGAACACATATCGTCTTATTCATTAACAATTGAAGAAAAAACTGTCTTTGGAAAATGGTCTGCTACTGGCAAACTAAAACCTGTGATAGACGATGTTGCCGCTCAGCAGCTCGAAATTCTAGTAGAACAACTTGAACGTGCAGGCTTTGATCAGTACGAAGTTTCAAATTTTGGCAAACCTGGTTTTTACTCTGCTCATAACAGCAGCTACTGGAAGCAACAGCCTTATCTTGGTATCGGTCCCAGTGCACATTCGTATAATGGTATTAGTCGTCAGTACAACATCAGCAATAATCATATTTATTTGCGCACTTTAAACGAGGGCAAAATTCCGTGTGAGATAGAAGCGCTCACGCGTGAAGATCACGTGAATGAATACCTATTAACAACACTAAGGACAAGCTGGGGGACTGACCTGGCTAAATTAAAAACTGACTACCAATACGACCTTAAGGCTGACCATCATGAATACCTGGATAAACTTTTAAGTCAAAGATTGGCTGATATCAATAATGATGTATTCCGTCTTACAAAGGCTGGAAAATTACTGGCTGATAAAATAGCATCAGACCTTTTTTTGATAAGGGATTAAGTGCAATTAGGCAGCTAAACTTCACGTCGTCACAGTCAATATCAGGCTTTTAAAGTAACAATGCGTTAATAATCGCTTGTTTCCCTATTCAAAATGAGTCAAATAATTATTACAGATGTATCTGCAACAGATAAGTTTTGTATTTTTCAGCTCTAGAAAATCCCCATGAAATCGGTCGAGGAAAAAAAAGTTTACATGCTACTGAAGTCCGTCATTTTTAGTTATCACGGACTTGATGAAGAAGAGAAGAAAGATCTTGATAAAACGGCGATTGAACTTGACGCTGCCCCCGAGTATAAATGGGCTATGGATTTTATTGCGCAGGATTACATAACTGCTTTTGATCGTGCCCGCGATTATCTGAACGATATCATTGGCGACTACTCTAAGGAAAAGCGTATTGAGTTAGTAAACATGGTATGGCAGGCTAACAACTTAAAAGGTTATGTAACCGAAATGGAAGCAACAGCCATGCTCAAGCTTGCTAAAGACTGGAATGTTCAAAAAGAATTAATAGAACTGGTGTTGATGAAATAATCTTACAAGCTCATCATATCCTTAAACTTGGCGGCCTGCCTGCGGCTTACTTCAACCTTATCACCTCCACGAAGTTTCACCATTAGCCCACCATTGAACCAAGGCTCTATGCCTTCCACCCAACTTAGGTTTACAATATGTTTACGGCTTGCGCGAAAGAATGCACGCTCATCCAGTTTTTCATCAAGTGCATTAAGCGACTTATGAATCATAGGGCGATTGTTGTCGAAATAAACTTTAATGTAGTTCCCATCCGACTCAAACATGCGCACGTTTGACAGACCTACAAACCAACAACGATCACCATCTTTAACAAACACCTGATCATTAAGTCCAAGTTTTTTATCGGGGCCACGTAATGCAACCATCTTGGCTCGCTCTTTTTCTGAAAGCTTGGTTATTGTTTCTGAAAGCCTCTCGGGTTGAATTGGCTTCAATAGATAATCAAGTGCATTTACCTCAAAAGCTTTCAAGGCAAATTCATCATACGCCGTGGTGAAAACTACAAAGGGAACGGAATCAAGTTCTTCCAGTAATTGAAAACCTGTTTTACCTGGCATTTGTATATCCAGAAATAAAAGATCAGGATTCAGATCGTTCACCATCTGATTAGCCTCATCGGCATTTACAGCTTCACCTATCACCTCAATCATAGGGTGATCTTCCAACAACTTCATCAACTCTTTGCGCGCCAGGCGCTCGTCATCCACGATTAATGCTCTCATAGTTATGTGTTTGAGGAATACTTATTTCAGTTAATACAAATTTATCGTTTTCATTTACAATCCGGAATGTAGCATCATTTCCGTAAATCAATTTAAGACGCTGTACAGTATTTTTTAGGCCTAATCCCTTTTTACTGCGCTTGGGGTTAGTAGTAAGATGACCACTGTTGCGAATGCTTATTTTCAAATGTTCTCCATCAACCACTGTTTTCATTTGAATGACACCACCTGCAGTGAGTTTAGAGATGCCATGTTTAATGCCGTTCTCAACCAGTGTTTGAATCATCAATGGCGGTACCATAAATTTTTGTGACTCCGGATGAATATCAAATTCAGTTTTAAGTCGCTCTTCAAAACGTATACTTTCAAGCCCCAGGTAATCGCGAACTGTTTTCAGTTCATCTTCAAAGTTAGTGAGGCCTTTCTTATCAGTAGCCAGTGAGTTTCGTAAGATATTGGAGAGTTGGTTGATGGCTTGTTTTGATTTGCCAGGATTTTCATCAACTAAAGCCCGTATACTATTCAACGCATTAAAGATAAAATGTGGATTGAGCTGAGACTTTAAATTGTTAAGCTCTATTTCATTCATAGAAGCTTCATATTTCAACGACCTGTTATAACGTTCAAAATATTGATAGGTGAAATAAAGAATTGACCATAAAAAAAATATTAACACATAAATGGAAGTAAGTCCAAAAACATGTTGAAGATCAAGCGCCACATGCTCATCATAAAAACCAAGTAATAAACTCACCGGCATGCGTAAAAAATATACCATGATAGCCATGATGGAAACACTTAACAGAATACCTGGAATCAATCTGGGCAAGCCCAGGTAGAGCCATTTATTTTTGTTGATAAACTCACGGAATACATGTGTCACAAACAGGCAAAGCAATGCCTCATATACAAGAAAGACTACCCGCTTAACATTAACACTACCCGATGCAAGCACGCTGGAAATGATTTGCAGAAATGCATAAAGCAGCCATCCACCAATCTGTAAAGTCCAGTATAATCGGTTATTGTTCACCATCTTCGATCCGGGCAAAAATAAAGAATCTCAAAGTATAGGAGGATTGTTTTACGTAAACGGTAATAGTCCCTGAAGTGCCGGGTCAGAACTTGAACTGCAACACGTAAAGAAACAAAACAACTGACGCCGCAATGAAGGCCCACGTTATAGCAATCAGAGGTTTTTTGAATTTAATAAGTTTAGGCTCAAGCGTGAGGGCATTCATAATAAAAGCTATACCTGCAACAATATAAAGCGACGTTTCTATAAAGTCACCTTTCCAAGCCTGGTACGCACCAACCGCAACGAAGATCGAACCGAAAATATATTGACGTGTGAGGGAGTTCATAAGGTAAAGGTACGGGTTACGAGTTATGAAGTACGAAGTACAATTAGATGTCCATTAAATGTCCTTCCGTTATACAACTGGAAAATATCCTGAACCAAGATACCTCAATTTAATTCGACCTTCAAAAATTTTCCAGTATAGCTATGCGCCACTTTGGCAACTTCCTCCGGAGTACCTTTTGCTATAATAGTGCCTCCCTTCTCACCTCCTTCAGGGCCAAGATCAATTATATAATCTGAGGACTTAATAATATCCATATTATGTTCGATCACTAAAACTGAGTTGCCTTTATCTACCAGTTTCTGAAGCACATCTAACAGGTGACTGATATCCTGAAAGTGAAGACCTGTTGTTGGCTCATCAAGAATGTAGAACGTCTTGCCTGTATCACGTTTAGAAAGTTCGGTAGCCAGTTTAACACGTTGCGCTTCTCCTCCTGAAAGAGTTGTAGCATGTTGTCCCAATGAAATATAGCCGAGCCCCACTTCACTCAGCGTTTGAATCTTGCGCAGAATTTTAGGTTGATTTTCAAAGAAGGTCACAGCTTCTTCTACAGTCATATCAAGAACATCAGAAATTGATTTGCCTTTAAATCTTACTTCAAGTGTTTCGCGATTGTATCGCTTGCCCTTACAGGTTTCACACGGCACATAAACATCTGGAAGAAATTCCATTTCAATAAGTCTGAGACCTGCGCCTTCACATGTTTCACAACGGCCACCCTTTACGTTAAAAGAAAATCTGCCGGTTTTATAACCACGGATCTTGGCTTCGGGTAATTGTGTAAACAGATCTCGAATATCGGAGAACACACCGGTGTATGTTGCAGGGTTTGATCGCGGCGTTCTACCAATGGGTGACTGATCTACTTCAATAACTTTATCAAGATGCTGAAGACCTTCAATCTTTTTATGCTCTAAAGGTTCTGTTCGTGAGTTATAGAAATGTCGATTCAGTAATGGAAAAAGTGTTTCGTGAATGAGTGTTGATTTACCACTACCCGAAACACCAGTGATACATGTGAGCGTACCTAGTGGAATATCGAGGTCAACATTTTTTAAATTATTTCCGCTGGCACCTTTTAGAAACAATCGCTCGCCGCTTCCCTTTCTTCTCTCTTTCGAAATTTTTATTCCAATCTTTCCACTTAAGTATTTAGCAGTGGTGCCATTGTTTTTCAGGAATGTTTTCGGGTCTCCTTCTGCTACAACATGACCACCGTGTCGACCAGCACCCGGGCCAATATCAATAATGTAATCTGAGTCAAGCATCATGTCTTTATCATGCTCAACAACAACCACAGAGTTACCGAGATCACGCAAATCTTTCAGTGCTCTAATTAATTTTACATTATCTCGTGCATGTAAGCCTATGCTAGGCTCATCTAAAATATAGAGCACGCCTACAAGTTGTGTTCCTATTTGTGTTGCTAATCGTATACGTTGTGCTTCTCCACCACTCAATGTTCTAAGTGGCCTGTTAAGATTTAAATAATCAAGACCAACATCAAGAAGAAAGCCAATACGTTTGCGAATTTCTTTTAGTACTTCTGTTGCAATAACGCGTTGTTTGTCATTGATACGATTCTCCAATCCATCAAACCATTTTTGCAGCGCCTTGATATCAAGCATAGCGATCTCGGCTATGTTTTTCTTATCGATGAAAAAATGAAGAGATTCCTTTTTAAGTCGGGCGCCATTACACTCAGGGCATGTTTTAATCAACATGAAATCTTCAACCCACTTCTTGATGGCTTCAGAACCTTCGTCGCGTTGTTTTTCTAAAAAGTTAATAATGCCCTCGAACTTTGTATTCCATTCTGTGCCTGGATATTTTACAGAGGGTACGCCTACGGGAACTTCATCACCATAAAGCATTATTTTGATAACCTCTTTGGGAATATCTTTTATCGGCGAGCTTAGTGTAAGTTTATAGCGTTTAAGAATAGCTTCAATCTTTTTAAAGATCCAGATATCGCGATACTCACCTAAAGGCAATATTCCACCACGACTGATGCTTAAACTTTTATCAGGAATAACAGAGTCTTCTGTGATCTCTTCAATCTGACCTAAACCATTACAGGTCGGGCATGCTCCGTATGGTGAATTGAATGAAAAATTATTAGGTGCAGGTTCATCGTAAGATAAACCGGTTTTAGGATCCATTAAAAATTTAGAGAAGTGGTGAACCTTGCCATTCTCTTCCATGAGTATGATAATACCCTTTCCTTCTTTTAAAGTCTTACTAACGGACTGCCCTATGCGATGCCTGTCTTTCTCATCGGCTACAATACGATCTATTACAACTTCTATGTCGTGAATCTTATAACGATCAAGTTGCATCTTGGCTGTGATGTCCTGGAGCTCACCGTCAACACGCACTTTGGTATAACCAGATTTACGAATCTGTACAAACAATTCGCGGTAATGACCTTTGCGTCCTTTAACAACAGGTGCTAAGAGAACAAGTTTTTTATTTTTAAATGTATGGAGAATAGTATCCAGAATCTGGTCTTCTGATTGACGTACCATTCTGTCACCTGTTTCATAGGAGAAAGCTTCACCTGCACGTGCATAAAGCAAGCGCATGAAATCATAAATCTCTGTGACTGTTCCTACAGTTGATCTTGGATTTCTCGATGTTGTTTTTTGTTCGATAGAAATAACCGGGCTCAGTCCATTGATCTTATCTACATCAGGACGTTCCAGGTTACCGAGGAAGCTTCGCGCATAAGCTGAAAAACTTTCCATATAACGACGTTGCCCTTCAGCGTAAATAGTGTCGAAAGCAAGCGATGACTTTCCGCTACCACTAATACCCGTTATCACTACCAGTTTATTTCGCGGAAAACTGACACTGATATTTTTCAGGTTATGCTCGCGCGCACCAATCACTTCAATGAAGTCGAGACCTTTTAAATCTGTTTGCTTACCTGCGACTGCCGTTTTACTCATTGTCATTTTTAATTTTAAGGCATTTCTTTTCCCATTGCTATCTTCAGCATCTCAAACCAGTCTTGTGTATCTATCTTGATGGAAGAAGCTCTGGCGCTTTCAACAATGCGATCGGCATTGGTAGTTCCGATAACGGGAAAAATTACAGAAGGATGCCTTAACAGCCATGCTAATGACATCTGACTATCTGTTGCATTATAAGTTGATTTCTTCTTAAACAAATCAGAACTACTCCCTGATACCAATGAACCTCCTCCTAATGGTGACCATGCCATGGGCGACACCCGATGTTTCATTAAACCATCAAGCGTTCCATCAAACAAAGTATGCGTGCAGGTAAGTGATATTTCAATTTGATTCGTCACCAGTGGAAATGGCAGATAACTCTGAAGCATTTCAAACTGTGCTGATGTGAAATTGGAAACACCAAAGTGAAGCACTTTACCACTCGATTTCAATGTTGTGAAGGCTTCTGCTACAACCTGTGGATCAAGTAATGGATCTGGTCTATGAATGAGCAACAAATCGATCCTATCAGTACCTAACATCTTCAAAGAATTTTCTGCTGACCATAGTATATGCTCTTTAGAAGTATCGTAGTGTTTTACCCAGGTAGCAGGTCGCTTTGCTGACGAAAATTTTATACCACACTTCGTAACCAGCTCCATCTTGTCACGAAGTGAAGCGTTATTACGAATTACATTTCCGAAAATTTCTTCATTACTATGATCACCATAAATATCAGCATGATCAAATGTTGTAATGCCCTGATCAAGTGCTGTGTTTATTAAGTTGCTAATTGCGTTTTGAGGCACCGTATGCCAGCGCCACGCTCCTGCAATGATTCTTGAAAACGCTGGGCCTTCGTTATGAATTTTTCTTCTCTCCATTATTTTGATTGATGCTGGTAGCACTTCCCATTTTTGCTTGATGTCATTCTTTTGCAACGATCACCAGCCGCAGTCTTACCACTACATTGTGTTAGTTTATCTTTAAGATGTTCATCCGGCTTGCATATTCCACAAGAACCTTTCCCTGCTTTCTTTGCTTCAGCTAATGTTAACGCATTTGCATCGCCCGATAATTTACAATCCGCTGTATGATACTTTCCTCCTTTGTCAGATGCATAAACGGTTTGACTAAAACCTTTAATAGCAACTCCCAAAAAAAACATAAGGGCTGCAAACATTATTTTTTTCATACAATTAAAAAGTTTAGGCTGGATAAAATTGTATTGTCGCACAAGGTGAATATCACGGGTTGCAAGTTCAACTATTCCCTGACAACTGCAACATCAGAATGGTCTGAAAAAGCAAAATCCCGGATGGTTGTCCGGGATCTTTTATAGTCTCTTACGGTAATTA
>DATJHZ010000193.1:0-5117 GCA_035493595.1 Cyclobacteriaceae bacterium
AGAATGGGGGAAGGCAATGAGTGCACAGGATGTAAGAGACGTAGCCTTTTTTGTAATGAGTCTTAAAGGAACAAACCCAGCAAATGGAAAAGCACCTCAGGGAGAATTATACAAGCCAGACGAAAATGTAAAAGTGATGTCAGACTCAACGCAGGCAAACGCTTCCCTTTAAGATTTTATTTTTAAAAGTAAAAGTGTATGGTTAACGCGGAAGAGGTATATCAGTTTGACGAAGAGTTCAGAGATTCGATTGCAACGGTTGATGAGAAGGGTAAACGCATATGGATTTATCCCAAGAAGCCATCAGGTTATTATCATCGGCTTAGAATAATCGTTACTGTATTTTTGCTTTCTTTATTTTTTGCTGGCCCGTTTGTGAAGATTGGCGGGCAGCCTCTTTTGCTTCTGAATTTCATTGAGCGGAAGTTTATTATTTTCGGTCAGGCATTCTGGCCTCAGGATTTTGTTATTCTCGCTATTACGTTAATCACTTTCTTTGTTTTTATTATTCTCTTTACCGTTGTCTTTGGAAGAGTATGGTGTGGTTGGATGTGCCCACAAACATTGTTTATGGAAATGGTATTCAGAAAAATTGAATATTGGATTGAAGGCGATGCACCTGCTCAACGCAGATTAAATAACGAGCCAATTTCAGTTTCCAAATTTCTGAAGAAATCTTCCAAGCACAGTCTTTTTATTTTGATTTCTCTTTTGATTTCGCATACGGTTATGGCATACATGATAGGAGTGAGGGAGACCATCAACATTATAAGCCATTCGCCTGCTGATAACATTGCAGGCTTCACTGGGCTAATGGTTTTTACGGCTATCTTTTATGGTGTCTATGCTAAGTTTCGTGAGCAGGCATGTATTGCAGTATGTCCTTATGGAAGGTTGCAGGGTGTATTGCTGGTAAAAGAGTCTATAGTAGTAGCCTATGATTGGCTTCGTGGTGAGCCTCGAAGCCGGTTAAAAAAGAAAGAGGTAACAGCAACAAAACATGGTGATTGTATTGATTGTAAACTTTGTGTTCATGTTTGCCCTACCGGGATCGATATCAGAAATGGAACACAACTGGAGTGCGTTAACTGTACAGCTTGTATCGATGCCTGTGATGATGTGATGATTAAGATCGGCAAGCCAAAAGGATTAATCCGATTTGCTTCTTACAACTCTATTCAAAATAGCATTCAAAAAATTATAACGCCTCGCGTAATCGGATATTCCGTAGTGTTATTACTCCTGGCTGGGTTACTAAGTTTTGTACTGGCTACGCGATCAGCTGTAGAGACAACTGTATTGAAAGTATCAGGCACGCTCTATCAGCGCACAGAAGATGGTCTTATCTCTAATCTTTATAATGTTGAATTTGTGAATAAAACATTTGATGAAGTTACTCTGGAAGCTAAGATTGAATCTCCATCTGCAGCAGTACTTGAACGCGTAGACGGTAAACCCATTATTGTTCCTGCGGAAGGAATTACGAAAGGAGTATTTTTTATCAAGATTCCACAAAATGAAATACACAGCGCTCGAACCATAGTGAGGATTGGTATTTATAGAAATGGAAAACAAATTGAAAATCTAAAAGTCAAATTTATTGGCCCTGTAGGAAAATCTTCAGATATGAAAAGCAGATTGGAAGATGAAAATCAGGAATAACACGTGTTAATTAAATATAAATGTATGAATTGGGGAAAGTGGATTATTGTTTCGTTTATACTATTTGCCGCATTTATTGGTACGCTTGTGACGATATGTATGCGACAGAGTATTAGTCTTGTTTCAAAAGATTATTACAAGGAGGAGTTGAAATATCAGCAGCAAATAAAACGACTTCAAAATACGAACGACCTTATTCAAAAGCCTGAGATTTACGTCGACAAGAATGGACTGCAGATAGAATATGTTGAGTTATCAAAAATTGAGAAAGGGGAGTTGATGCTTTTCTGCCCATCAAATCCTTCTAATGATCGAAAAATAATTATTCATGCTTCTTCCCAGGACAAACAGCACGTGCCAATTGATAATATGCAAGCTGGCATGTATCACGCTAAATTTTCATGGTCAGTAGATGGAAAAGAGTTTTATGTCGAAAAAATAATTAACCTCTAATGTTTTTCGCTGCATTGATTTTGGGTTTTACCGGAAGCGTACACTGCATTGGTATGTGTAGCCCCTTAGCCATGGCAGTTACAAATTTTTCAAAACGTGCCTGGCTAAACCGACTTCTCTATAACTCCGGAAGAATTTTCACGTACTCACTACTTGGTTTAGCAGCAGCATCCGCGGATTCACTTTTGCCTGTGTCTCAGTATCAAAATCTGATCAGCATTTTTTTAGGAGTTATTTTACTTGTTATGGGCGTTGCTGGCATCAGTGGTATACAACTTCCTTTCATTACAGAAGCTATTATAAAATTGATTTCCTTTCTAAAGAAAATCTTTGCTCACTACCTTCAGAAAAGAAATACAGTTTCCACGGTGATGATGGGTATGATCAATGGATTTCTTCCATGTGGTCTTACTTTTATAGCGCTTATGTTTTGCTTAACCTTACCAGGACCATGGGAAGGTTTTATCTATATGTTATTATTCGGATTGGGAACCTTGCCCGCGATGTTAGGAGTCTCAGCCATCATTAATCCATTGATAAAGAAATTTCAATGGAACATAAGTTATGTAATGACAATATTGCTGATTACGTCGGGATGTTTATTAATTGGACGAGCCTTTGTAAGCCACGCGCATGAAGCTGATAATACTTACAAGGAAGACATTGTAATATGTCGCTAACGTGCCACACTCCATCGAACAACTTTCTCAAGTTTGGTCGGTTGTAGTATTTTTATTTTTCCACCTTCTATTTCTATTAGCTTTTCATCTTTAAAATCAGAGAGAACACGAATTACAGATTCAGCCGCTGTGCCCACCATCTTGGCAAGATCTTCACGCGAAATCTGTATATTTTCTTTACTGTCTTTCAGCAACGTAACTTTTAGCAGGGCTTCGGCAGTACGTTGGCGAACAGAGTTGTAAGCCAGATTTAATAATTGATTTTCTTTCTCACCTACTTTTTTACAAAGCAAGGCAATAAAACTTTTTGAAACATCGTGATGACTTTGGAGTAGTGTAAGGAAGTCATGCCTGGGGATAAGAATCAATTCAGAATCCTGCATGGCGATAGCGGACTCAGAATATAAGCTGCTATCAAGAATAGATTCAAAACCAAAGAAATCATTTTCGTGATAGATGCTTGTAATTAACTCTTTTCCGTCGGCATGCGATTTGAATACTTTCACACTTCCAGACTTGATGAAAAAAACATAAAGAGGCGAGTCACCTTCAGAAAAAACATCAGTTTTCTTCTTGTAAGATTTAATTTTCTTGTCTTTGCACAAATCCTTCAGATTAAGAACTTGTTTTGCATCGTGTATAAAATTATCAAGCCCCGAAGCATTAGATTCATAAAGCGTTTGTTGCATAGCACTCTTACGCAGTCGGGCTTCAATGGCATTTAACAAATCAGTATCGTCAAAAGGTTTGGTGAGATAATCATCTGCGCCAAGATTCATACCTTTTCGAATGTCGGTTTTTTCGGTTTTTGCCGTGAGAAAAATGAATGGAATGCCAGCCGTTTCGGGTTTCTTGTTCAGAATATGAAGCACGCCGTAACCATCAAGTTCCGGCATCATAATGTCACAGATGATAAGATCAGGTTTTTCTTTCTGCGCAGACTCAACACCAATCTTGCCGTTTTCGGCTGTTACAACTTCATAATTAGCAAGGGTAAGAATCTCTTGCGTGTTTTCCCTGACTTCAGGATTGTCTTCAATTAAAAGGATTTTTTTCATAACTTTTTTATTGCCATGGTATAGCTGCAGTAAAGGTGCTTCCTTTTCCGTATTCACTTGTGAAGTTTATACTTCCGTCTAATAAATCAACGTATCTCTTAACGATATTCAGGCCAAGTCCTGTGCCTTGTACATTACCGGCATTACTCGCCCGAAAGAAGCGTGCAAACATGTGCCTATGATCATCTGCCGGAATACCTATGCCTTCATCCCGTACGGAAAATGATATTCCCTCTGTTGTTTTGGTACACGTAATAAATATTGTTTTTCCTTTGTCAGAATATTTACTAGCATTGGATATTAGGTTAAATAATATGTTACGCAAAATCCTTGGATCACTTACAATATTATCTACACCTGGCCCGCACTGAACATCCAGTTGTTGAGTTTCTTTTAAAGTTGAGCTAATCTCTTCTTTAACCTCACTGAGAAAGTCTGAAAGATTAATAGTCTCCTTAACTACTTCAATCTTTCCTTCTTCAAGTTTGCCTAATGACAGGAAATCATTTAGTATACTGGTGAGATGATTAACTGAAGATTTAATTCGTTGAACGTGTTTGGTAACTTTTTCAATCTCTTGTCTATCCATATACTGCTGAACAAGTGATGCAGAGCTCATTACTGTGCTTAATGGCGTACGAAATTCATGTGAGGCAATGGAAACAAACTTGGATTTTAATTCATTGAGTTCGCGTTCTTTTTCCAATGATTTGCGTACTTCTTCCTCAGCTTTTTTTCGCTCGTTAACTTCATCCTCCAGTTTGATAATAGTTTGATTGAGTGCTTCGGTTCGAACTTGTACTTTTTTCTCTAACTCAGCGGCATAAACAATAAGCTGTTCTTCACTTCGCTTCAACGCATCTTCAGCCTTCTTGCGTTGCGAAATATCACTGATGAATGCCATCACCAGCAAATTTCCTTTCATCTTGGTATAGCTCAGACTGATCTCAACTGGAAATTCCGTTCCGTCCTTTCGTAGTGCTGTGAGGTCACGCCCAAAACCCATTCGTCTGGGGTGAGGGTCATTATTAAATGCTTTTCTAAAACTAACGTGGCCACCACGGTACCGCTCTGGAAGAAGATTCTCCATAAGTAAGCCTGTCATTTCAACATTGGTGTATCCAAAGATTTGCTGAGCTACAGGATTAGCTATTTTAATGACACCATCCTGATCAACCATAATGATGCCTTCAGACATGCTTTGGAAGATCTCCCGGAAGGCATCATCTTCAACTACTGAAAAGTTAATATTTGAACTCATTAC
>DATJHZ010000194.1:0-19877 GCA_035493595.1 Cyclobacteriaceae bacterium
GGCATGCGTTGTTCAACTTGCTTTAAAATATTGTCTGCCATTTTAGAAGCAGCATCAGGAAGAAAAGTATTAGACAAGATAACGATGCCCGTCTTTAACTCTGGGCAAAAGATGATGACACTACTGCCGTTAGGCAAATTGCCATCTTGAGATATACGTCGTAGTCCGTTCTCCTTTTTTACGATTTGCCATCCCAACGCGTAAGAGTAATGTGTGTTATTCCCCATATCAAATCCCCAGCTTTCTTTGTGCGAAAGCAACACCGCAGAATCTTTTTCATTCATTTGCCATAGAATATAGTTGAGCAGATCTTGCGTAGTACTTTTTATTCCACCCGCAGCCTGCATGTAATTGTACATTTCAGGATTGTAACTGCCATCTTCGTTGTATCCCTTTGCTATGGGTTTTTTATCACGAGTACTAATTTTGATCCTGGTATTTTTCATTTTTAATGGATGCGTAATTTTTACAGCGAGCAATTCCTCATACGTTTTGTGATATACCTTTTCTAGTATAAATCCTAGTAACTGTGCAGCGGCATTAGAATATTGAAATTTAACACCAGGAGTCATGTCGAGCTTAACGTTGTGCAAGTCACTGTAAAAATCAGCTCTTGTATAGTCTGGTTTTTCAGCACGCTCGGATAGAAAAAAGGGTAGGCGTGAAACATGTGAAATCAAATGGTAAAGCTGAATAGGATGTCCGTCATATTCAAGATTTGGATAATCTCCGTCAAGATATTTTCTGATGTCATCATCCAACTTTACTTTATTTTCAACTACGGCCGTGGCTAACAGTAAGCCGGTAAAAGTTTTTGTAATGGATGCGATGAGGAAAAGTGTATTTTCTGTTGGCTTCGTTAGCGCATCCTTTTGAATGGATCCAGTGTTATAAGTTATAAACGAACCATTTTTTATCAACCCTATCGAAACACCTACAGCTCCTTTTGAATTCATAAAAGCTTCGGCTTCTTTTTTTATAATGGTATCTATGCTGTCTTTTTTAAGCTCACTCATAGTTTGTGAATTAGCCCAGCTTAAAGAGGATAGGCAGAAAAGGAATGATACTATTATTTTCATATTGTAATCATTAACAGACGTGGAACACCAATAACTGGAGAGATTTAATCAGGTAGAATTTAATCTTTGATGTTTACTGCCATCAAATAGTTTTAAAACGGATTAGATATCGGATTTTTTACTGACTAAGATTAGGTTTACATACTAATTGTTAAATTGTTGAAGAGAAACTATACAGTTGATATTAATATTTTTTCTATGGCAACAGATGGTGTAAAAATTATTGATGGAGATTTGGCCCATGATACCTATTGGGGAATCATGGACTTATATGATAGCGGCGTTGAAATTACTGTTATTCAAAAAGAAATTCCATTTGAAAAATTAGATTATGGAAAGGATCAGGATTTCTATCATGAAATTTTTGTGACTTCTTATGCTCTTGCCTTTTGGGAAATAGGAGCGCTAACAAACGAGATCTTGCAAGAGGTACAAGTTGTAATGAGTTTAGGTGGAGGTGTAAAAGTCTGGACAGAAGAAGCCGGAGCTGAAGAAGGTAAAGCCCGGCAAAAAGAACTTGATAAGCTTTGGAAGAAGATCAGCCAGCCAAACACAAAGATCAGAACAAGAAAGAAATATAGAGAGATTACAAAGTTTCATTTTGCAGTAGACGACGTTTTGGCATTTAAACTAAGTGATGGCTTCTATAGAGCGGTAATATGCACTGAAATAGAACAGCATCGGGGTGAGTGCAATTACAAGCTTGCGCTAACTACTTGCAGAAATGAAACCATGCCAACGGTTAATGATTTATTCAATTACCATATATCGGGCAAATTCATTGGAGCAAGTTACAACAGGGAAACAAAAATTCAGATGCAGCCAGGTGTTGAAGAGTTGTGGCCGTTATTCCCTGAAGCTGGAGAATTCTTGTTCGGCCTCGTGCATATAGTTGTTAGTCATAAAAATTTTGTTGATTTCAAAGACAAGTTTGCCAAAGTAGGAACATTACGTATTAGAAATAGTTTTAGGAAATCGGCATTGTTTGGTGGAGGACGTAATTTTGAACGGTTTGAAGGAATATTCAAAGACTTCGACAGGGAACAGGAGGTATTTGAGTATAAAAAATTTCCAATAAAACTTATGTGTGAGTAATATGACTTCAAAATAAAATATCAACAACTCACCGCTTGTTGGTGAAGGACACCAATATCGGCGAGAGACTGAAATGTACTTCGGAATGAGATTGTGAAATGCACTTTTCTTAACTCCCTCTCATGGAAAAGGAGAGGGAGTTTATTTTAAGACAAACCTGACTGAATACTTATAAACTATAAGTAAGTGATGTATAGTAATATCCACCAATGGCAGGGCCGCCAATGAATGAATAATAGTACTTGTTGGTAAAGTTAGTAGCTCCCACCTTTACTTGTACTTTATTTTTGAACAGACCAGAAGTTATCTGAGCATCAATTGTTGAATAACTTTTAACGTTACCTGTTGCTAAAGCTGATTGCCACAAGAAACCTGCCTGTTGTCGGAAGTTTACATTGAAACCAATTGTCTTATAAAGTTGTGGGCTGCCTACAAATATGTTGTATGTCCATTGAGGTGTGTTGAAGCCGTCTTCAAGTCCGTCGCTTTGGTCTTTGCGCGATAGTTTGGCATAGGTGAAGTTTCCACCAACTCTGTATTTTGACAACTCATAAGTAACACCCAAACTAGTGCCGTAGTTGTAGCTAACTGTTTTTGAATTTGTCCAGAGACGGTATAAGTCTTGTTTACTGTTATTCTGAAGATAGAATGGGATACTGTCTGTCTTGCTTGTCTTCGGAATGTTGGCATCAATCTGGGCCATTAGATTTTTATAAGTGTTGTAATAGAAGTCCAAATCCAGTTTCAATTTACCTCCCAGCAAATTTGATCTGTAGCCTGCCTCGAAACTTGTAACATGTTCAGGCCGGATATAGCTATATGGATTCTTTTTTAGTAGCCCCTGTTCTTTAACGATGGCATCGTTTTGTGTCAGGCCATTTTTATTCACATCATTTTGCACCGCTTTTTGGAATGATGTAATAGAGGCCTGCGTGTAACTGTTTTCAAATATACCATTGGACATAACAGGCAAACCACCTACACGTTTTCTTCCACCGCTATTGATATTTGAGAATGCTTCAAAAATACTCGGGAACCGATATCCATTCTGTGCAGACACGCGGATGTTATGTATTGGTGTTGGTGAATAGACGATGGCTATTCTTGGATTTACTTTTGCATTGAAGTATTGATTCTTGTCAACGCGCACAACGCCATTGATTTTTACTTTGTCATTAAATATGCTGATGGTAGATTGCACAAAGCCTCCTACCTTCCAGTAGTTTAAATTTTTGCCAGCATCGGTAGGATTGATAAAATAATTGCCATCGGGTACAATGTTATAGTCTCTAAAATCCAGTCCATACATTAAACTTGACTGTTCATGATTTTTGAATATAAGACTGCTGATGTCGTGTTGAAATTCTGTGTGCGACAGCTTTGCTCTTACTCTTAGTGCTGCACCATAATCCCAGTTGTTAATATTTCTTAGCGAGTCGATCAAACGGTTCATCGCTGGCGTATGTGGCTGATATCTTCCATTGTCAGCAAATGTGCGTGCTGCAGTCATAGCGTCGGGTACGGATGCCCCATCACTAACACTGGTGTTGAACTGGTTTGTGAAATCATTGAACCATACTTTGTCTGATTTAAAAGTTCTGTCAACATTCTCAGCCATCGAGCGGATGTTGTATGAGTTGCCGGTGTTCTCGCTCGTAAGTATGTGCGGAATTGTATTTTGTCAGACTTTATTTGCAGTACCTGTTGCTGTGTAAGGTAGTCATCGAAACGAAAACGATTTGTGCGTTGGTAAATGTTATTCTGATGTGCGAATCGGTATGTATAACTTATCTCCAGTTTTGAAGTGGGTCTGAAGTATATTGAACCATCACCTTTGAAATTCTTCAAACCATAATCTGTAACATCTTGTTCAGCATAACCTGTTCTGCTTACAACATATTGCTTTCCGCCGAGCGTTAATGTTTTTCGATTAGCCGATTCATCAGCATACACGTTTACCTGATCCTTACCCGGATTTAAATCGCCCGTAAGATTTGTCGACGCGTTGGCCGCTGGATTCAAATCTGTTCGGTTGTTGGCGTACCAGTCTGTTCCCTTCATAAAGGTGCCATTCAGTTTGAAAGCCCACTTGCTGTTAAGTGCCTTCGCAATGCGCAGATTAGTTTCACTGTAAACAGTAGAGCCAGTTTCGGGAGAGTTTATATTGTTGAATCCGACTTTTTGATTTACACTTACACCCTGATATTTAAATGGATCTTTTGTAATGAAATTCGCTATGCCATTGATTGCATTCATACCATAGACAGCCGATGCGGATCCAGGTGCTACTTCTACACTGAGTATATCAAGATCGTTTGGGCCAAGTGTGTTAGCAATGGGAGCGCCAATATGTGGTGCCTGATTATCAATACCATCAACCATTTGTACGAAGCGCACATTTGTTGTGTTAGCAAAACCGCGTGCATTAATAACCTTAAAACCAAGACTGGGTGTGATTACGTGTAAGCCTTTAATATTCTGTATGGCATCGAAAAAACTTGGCTGTGCTGATTGTTGTATTTTTTGAAGTGACAGGGTTTCAATACTTACGGGCGAGCGTAAAATATTGACTTCATTTTTTGTAGCGGTCACAACCAATTCTTGTAACACACTGGTTTTTATGCTGTCTTTTAAGTTAGTACTTTCCTGTGCGATGGCGTTGGTAGCAAACAGTGATACGAGCATGCATACACTAACTGCCAACCAGTTTGAAAATGTTTTTGTTCGAAGACGATATGTACAAGCGTATATATTGGTGGCTGCAAAATTGTACAAGTAATGTTTTTTCATCAAGGTAATGGTTTAGGGAAACGGGAATAATAATTAGGAAATAGAGTATACACTCACAGGCTTATCGCATGCGATACAGAATCGATATGTATACTTGGATATATCGATTCAAACCTACGTAATAAGAATGGAATTTGCGTAATTATACTTAAAAATATTTCTGTGGTGAGTATGAGAACTTAATCCACCGGCTCTTGGTTTTGTACGGCAACAGTGACGTGAGAATTGGCGTCTTTGTGATATTCTTCGTCAAACAAATTAAATAGTGGTCATTTTTTCTAATCAAAAAATTAAGTAATGAGAATAAGTAAACTAATCGTATGTGTTTTTATAGCAACAACGGTAATCTTTCAGAATGCGCATGCACAAAATTGGAAGCTTAACGAGAAAGAATCATTCATCATTTTTATAGCTAAGAATTTAGGTATGAATGTGAGTGGTAAAATTTCTGGTATGAAGGTAACGGGAGACTACAATGATGAAAATTTATTTCTTTCAAATTTTACAGGAAGCATCGATGTCTCCACGATTGATACGCAAATTACAATGCGGAATAATCATTTGAAGTCAGATGAGTATTTTGATGTGAACAAGTATCCAAAGATCACATTCAAATCGAAGGAGATTGTAAAAGATGGTTCTGCACTTAAAGCCATAGGATACCTCACCATTAAAGGAGTGACCAAAGATGTAGGAATAACCTTTAGTGTACAGAAGGATAATGACAAAAAGCATACTCTTATCGGCAATGTTACCATTCAAAGGAAAGATTTTGATCTTGGCAGCAACACAACACTCATCATGGCCGATGTTATTAAGGTACGAATTATTGCTGTCTTTGAACAAGTGTAAAACGGTAGATCAAACGGCCTGCAATGTTAGGATTAAACTAAAACCCTCCATGGGGCAGGTTCGCCTGGCTAAAAGATGTTGACGGGAATGGTCTATGTCTTCACCAGAAGTAAGTTGAAATAAATAAGAAGCCCTCGCCGTTGTTAATGTTCTTCATCAACAAAGACGAGGGCTGCAGAGAAAGAATGCTTCCCTTTGTTTTTTTAATATCTAACCAGTAGTAACAAGTTACTTGATCAGGCTTTTGTAATGAATTGTAATGTACTGATCAATGGTATCGCAGAAAGCATCGAGTTCCATCTCATCCAGATCTATAATTACTGAATTGCTGTTCGCAAGGGACAATTGAAGTTTGTGAAGTACATTTCTTTCGTCTTTGATGAGCGTAATGTGCTGAACTTGTTTTACCTCGAAGCTTCCAACTTTCTCATTGTTTTTGTATTCGATAACAGTTTCAGTCAGCTTCAGGAAATCATTATAATTTTTTATTCCGGAAATTAGTTTTGCTGCTACAGGCAGAATAGTACCGATTGCTGTCCATATAATGAACCGAATATGGTTAACCTCATAATTGAAATAAATGAAAGCAAAAATGACAGGTATGGTGAAGTAGATCAATACTTGTATTTTTAATTTCGTTCTGTGGTTTCTGAACACTACTTCTCCCTGTTCAGGCTTAACTTTAACGGGGAATAAAAGTTCTTCCCAGAGCACTATTACCATGATGATGACGGCGATACTTACCAGCAGCATTCCGACATACAAATTTTTTCCTTCGTTGTGCTCAGCGAAAATCTGACCTGACAACAGGAACGATAAACTAAAAATTAATAAAAGAAGTCCGACACTTAGTTCTAATGGAAGGCTTTTCCGTACGATCTTACCCATGTTGCTGTTAATATTTTATAAAAATTGCGCTATAATACTGAAAAATAATTTTTTAGCTAGTTTTTATTATGCGAAATGTTTTACTGTGGCATTATGCTGGTGGTCTTCTGCCAGTTGCAGGTAGGAAAATCTGTAAAAGAGTGTTGAATTGAAATTATGATTTCAATTAAGAAAAACAGGCTGCCTTTTTTCGAGGCAGCCTGTCAGCATTGATAACCAAACAACAAGCACTTAAACTTCTATGTTATTCTCTCGTGCTTGATTTTTTTTCATATTGAATTTAATAATATGTTATTGAGGAAGTAATCCGTAAAGTCTGACTTCCGCTACACTAAAGAAGGCTTCATTGTTGCTGTTATAAAATCCTTCTTTATTTTGAAGGCACCTGATTCGTATATATTTCACTTTCGGTGCGTTGGTGTCAAGATCAAATGTGAATCCGGCTATTGCAGCAGCAACGTCGGCTGCCGTTTCTGATCGTGAGCCTTGTCCGGATGGCTTGGCTAGCACTGCTGAGGTTAACAATGTCCAGCTTCCATCTAATGCCCCACTACTGCTTGGCGTAGAAGAGCCCCATATTTCAAACTGGTGTAGGGTAGAGAAATCATAGTATCCATACCATTCCTTGAAAGGGTAGATTGTTATCTTGCTTAACTTGGCTTTTAGTCCCAGGTTAAAGGTAACCATCTGAGGTGAGCTTTGTCCTGAGCCGATATCTGTAAAGTTGGTACCGCCATAGTCACCCTGTGCTTTGCCATCCCACATGCCGACAACTCCACCTGATCCACCTTGGGCGTTGGCGTCACCTGTTAAAGAAGCTGCTTTAAACAATGATCTGTCCAGTTCTTTTTCGACAAAGGTTGGAACTCCCTTGGAGCTATACGTTGTGCAGAATGTATCGATACAAACCACGTTCTCTTTAACAGGTAGTGGTTTGAACACAGTACGATACGTGAAGCCTTCTGTTTGATATTGAAGTCCCTTCAGTATACTCGTTGATTGTGTTGCCGGTGTAATAACAACAGTGTCTCCCGTTATTGCCTTGTATCTTATTTCCATCTGCACAGGCCCAAGCATTTTATCTATGATATCCCAATAGATGGTAGTGGTATCAGTATCATAATCGATTGATTTAATCTTGCGATTATACAACGTATTACGATAACGCGCTCCGTAAGAATTACCTGTTGATGTGACCGCTACTGAAGAGTTTCCATCAGCATCATAGGTGTATATAGTAAAGCTCTTTGTTCCTTCGGTCACACTGAAAGTTTGATCGAATACATTACCAGATTCTGCAGTGTTAATGTCATAAATTACGGAATCAGTAGTGCCCCATAGAATTTTGCATTTAACAATTTTCGGATCAGGTGTAAGAAGTCCCCATAGGCGCACGCGTTCCTTGCCAGGAAAAACTACAGCTGTATCAAACCTTCCTGTATAAACAATTTCACCATCCTTGGTGTACTTTTTATACTCATCCCATTCGGTACAGGAGAGCATTGTTGCAAAACATAACAGCATGCTGATGCAGGCTAGTATGCGTTTTTTGTTATGTATATTTCTCATCGTTTCATGTTTTAGATAAAGACCTTATAGATTCTCGTTAGATGAAAAAGATAAGGTCAATGATTCAAAAATAACTTAGCGTGGATCTCCGAAAATTTTCAGTTCATCAACGCTTTGAGGGCATGATCCCGCCCAGTTTTCAAGACATCGTATTCTCATGTACCTGATTTTTGGCGCACTTAAATCAATATCATAATAGAATCCGTTGGCAGCAGCTTCCTGATCTGAAGCAGTTTCTGTAGCACCAGCCGAGCCCGAAGGTTTTGTAAGCTCATAGTTACCCAGTAATGTCCAGCTGGCATCCAGACTACCATCGAGGTTTGGATTTGTTGACCCCCATAACTCAAAACGCTTCAGTGTTGTAAAGCCATAATACAAATTGCTCAATTCCTTAAATGGTCTTATCCATACCTTGCTTAGTTTCGCTGTAGTTCCCATGTCGATAGTAACAATCGATGGTGTTTTCAATGTTGCAGTAGCAAGACTTGTAAAGCTTACCGGCCAGCCGTATGTTTTGTTCCACATGTTTTCAATAGCTGCTCCTGGTTGTTGAACCGGGTCACCTGGTAATGTGAAAGCTTTAAAGTTGGCGGTGTTAAGTTCTACTTCATAGATAGGATCTACTTGCTGAAACAACGTATCTGTTAGGTTGCCCCATCGATCTCTTACGGCGATGCCATATTGACGAGACACTGTGTCCATGCCGCTTTTCTGTGAATTGATTATGTTTCCTGAAGTATAAATACTCAAGTCATTATCTACTTCCCACTCGTTTACAGCATTGCGCTTCAAAATGAGAATTGCTATAGGTGCTTTTGTCTCGTTCACTGCAGTGAGTTTGTAACCACCAAAAGCATTGATAATTTCTATGCTTTCATACACAGGCCATATAGGAGCGGTGAGGGGTTTAATCTTCACTGTCATAGGTTGTGATTTTACTTCGCTGCGGCTTACAGTATAGAGCTTCACTTCATGCTCAAGTGTATCAGCAAAGCCTTCCAACACTAAAGAATCAGAGTAATACGAAGCTTTAGCTTCCATAACTTTGCCAGACGTAATGGTATATTCAGCCTTCACGTAAAGTAAGTTGACGTCAGCAGGAGTTTTGTAAGTTAGCTTAACGTTACCTGGCCTGTTTGTAACCTGTACTTCTGAAACTTGTTTAGGTTCAGTTGAGTCAGAACTTACTGGCTCGCGATCAGTTAACTCGTCCTTACAGGAGATCATCAAGAGCAGCATGACCGCTGCGTATATTCCTGTTTTAATATTATTTGCCTTCATAGCTATATTATTATTTTTTCAAAAAAAAATTATCGATGGCTACCAACCTGGGTTCTCCACCAGCTTTGGATTCACTCTGGTATCTGTATCACCAACAGGCCACAGATAGTCGCGCGGCGTTATGAATGTCTGACTATAGATGTGCGTTTCCTTGTAGTAATCAGCAGTAGTTGTGGCTGTATAATTCCATCCGGTTATATCTTTGTTCAATTCTGTCGCAGCTTCCTTCCAACGACGAAGGTCCCAGAAACGATGACCTTCGAAAGCAAGTTCAATAAGACGCTCGCGATGAATGATGTCACGGAGCCCATCCTGGTTGGTATACTTACCGGGTGATGTTGAGTAATTTGTCCAGGAGTCTGCTACGCCGCTTAGTCCGGCTCTGGTTCTTATCTTATCCAGATAAGTGATAGCCTCCTGTGATGCAGGCTCAACTTCATTAAGTGCTTCAGCATACATCAAATAAAGATCGGCCAGGCGAACTTCAGGCCATGGATAACTAACATAGGTAGTACCATCATTGTCGCTGAAAACCATTTCCCAATTCACTAACTTTTTCAGGTAGTAACCAGTTTCATTCCAGCTTAATGTTGAAGGAGCTCCACCCAAATCACCATACTTTGTTTGTGCATAGTAAGCCGTGTCAACACCGCGTGCATCTTTTTTATACCAGATGCCTCCATCAAAACCCAGATCAGCATAGAAGCGATTCTCACGATCAAAATTCAAACGTGCTGTAGTGTATCCTGTCTTGATGTTATAGCTTTCATTTTTTGTTGATTTGCGTAACTCTTCGTAATTAGAAAAATCCAATGTTTTATCTTCTTCAATGGGTACTCCATTTTTTGTATAAAACATTTTTGCGATTTTAATGGAAGCTTCCCAAACCCCTGGTGTTGGCAGTCGATTCTGAGCTTTCGTACCAGTTAAAAGAATCTGGCACATATTGGAATTCCAGAAATAACTGTTTGAGTTACCCCAAACAATCTCATCATTCCATGGCTCTGATACAGCTTGCCGGATACCGAGTTGTGTCTTGGTGATTTCATTAAGTCCATAGGGATCATTTGTATAGGTAAATAATTTTCGCCCGATGCCTTCAGCTGCATCGATAGCGGCTTTTGCAGCATCACGCGCTTTCTCCCATTTAGTAATATCAAATGAAGTGTTGAATAATGTTGTGCCTGCATGGTCAGTGAAACCGGCGTAATCCTCATTACCATTAAACAACGGACTGGCAGCCATCAACCACAATTTAGCTTTTAAAGCCAATGCAATAGGTTTCGTAATTCTTCCCATTTGTGTTGTTTCATTCTCTACCTCCATCGGTAATTTATTAGCAGCAGAGTCCAGCAACGCTGATATATAATTAGTACAATCATCTACGGGCATACGTTTCACATAAACAGACTGTACATCAGCATCGATGGGCGCATTTTTATCGATGATAGGAATGGGACCATACATTCTTAACAAATAGAAATGGTAGTAGGCTTTTAAAAACTCCACTTCGCCAATCCACTTCATCCGTTCATCCAGTGTGATATCAGGAACTTTAGTAAGATCATTCATATTTTCAAGAAAAACATTACAGCTTCGTATGCCCGCGAAAATTCTTTTTTCATACTTAGTTGCTCCGAAATACTGTCCACGCCAGACATCCAGCATTGGTACATTTCTGTTTTGATTTCCTTGTGCAATCTGAAAGGCAGGGTTCCAATAGGTTCTATCTGTTTGTGGTAACCAGATTTCATCACCAGACATCATACCAATGTTATACCAGCCATCTCCATTTTTAGGAATGTAAGAGTAACATGTAAACAGGTATTTTTCAGCTTCACTTTTTAATGAGAAAGCGTGATCTATTGTAGCAACGTTATCAGGAACTACATCCAGAAATTTATTGCATGATGTGATTGCAAAAATGATGACAAGGAAAACAGACATCACTATAGATGATGGTTGTTTAAATGTATTTTCCTTTTTCAGAAACTCAGGAATTAATGTATATCGTTTCATATTCATATTTTCTAAAAATTAAAAGTTGAGCTGAAGTCCAACCATGTACACAGCCTGAACCGGATAGCCTAGTCCATTACCACCCATCTCAACATCCCAAAGTTTGAAGTTGCTTATAGCAAAGAGGTTGTTGGCAGAAAAATAAGCTCGTGGTTTTACAGGGAAAGTTTTGCTCAGAGTCGGTAAAGTATATCCCAACGTTACAGTCTTCAGGCGTATGAAACTTCCGTTACGCATCCACCAGGTAGACTGTTGCATATTGTTCCATTCAATGTTAGTACTTAACCTTGGCCAGAAGGCATATGGATCTGGATTTTCTTCAGACCAATGGTCTTGATGGATAGCCTGTAATTCACCATTTTGATATCCTGTTCCTATTAGCAGGTTTTTGTTATTGTTCCAGTCAAAGCCACCGAATTGTATAAAGGGAGAAGTCTTGAGTGGGTCGATAAAAAATGTTGATCTGGCAGCACCCTGAAACATGAAACCGAAATCAAATCGCTTATAGGTCATTGATGGTCCGATACCATAGATAATTTCAGGCTGTGTAGGATAACCGATGGCAACTCTGTCATCGCCATTTATTATACCATCATGGTTAATATCTCTGTACTTTATATCACCACCTCTTACTGTGCTGCCGAAGTATGATTGATCCGGAGAGTTCTTTACCTCCTGGTCGTCAATGAATAAACGTTCAGCAATGTAGCCCCACGCCTGATTGAAAGAGTATCCTCTATTTGACAGGTGTGAAAGTTCAGAGGTGTATTGAATCTGATCGCTCTTTTTAATCTTGCTTGTTGAATATGTAAACGTACCAGAGAGTGTGAATGAGAAATCAGATGAAATCTGTTTGTTGTAATTCATGCTAAGATCAATACCCTGCGTTTCTCCTTTACCATAATTAGCAGATGGTGCTGTTGAAAGACCTTGTGCAGATTCTACGTTTGGATTTGTGAAGAATATATTAGATCGATACGTTTTGAATGCGTTGGCAATAATTGTAAACGAATCGAACAGCGTTAGGTCAAGTCCAAGATTGATCTGCTTTGAAATCTCCCATTTGATATTCTTATTACCATACCGGTTAATACTGTAGCCAGGCCTTGTGTATTGTGATGTACCGATAGCCGTTCCAAAACTGGCACTGTAATCCAAGTTATTTGGATTTACATCTGACAGGTATAAAAAGCGATCATTTGTATTACCGATCTGGTCGTTACCTACTAAACCATATGTGGCGCGTAACTTCAGATTGGTTATAGTTTTTAGTAATGGACTGAAGAACGCTTCATTGGAGACATTATACGCTATACCCATGGAAGGGAAAAAGCCAAAGCGATTGGTTTTATAAAAACGTTCTGAACCATTGTAACCAAAGTTAAATTCGGCCAGATAGCGTTTGTTGTATCCGTATGTAAATCTTCCGGCAGCAACTGTATTTCTTTGTGGGAGAGATGCTGTTACACTTCCGGCATTTGCTGCTTCAAAACTTGAAACAAAACTGGTAAGCAAACCACTTACTTCATGGTTATCACCAAATTGTCTTGCATAGTTTAGTGAACCTTGCAGGTACATTTTTGCTGTTACAACTTTGGGGTATTCGGAATAACCGAGATACTCTGTTCCAGTTGGTTGATAGGAAGAACCCAATGCACCATTGTTAAGCACAGACAGAGTATACTCCTTGGGATTCGTAGGATCTACGTTTGCTGTATAGAAGAATGGATTGTAAGCTCTTGCAACGGAGGAATAAGAATATCGCTGCAAGTATGTCATTGCAGTAGCGCTCAGACCTTTGACGATACCACCCAGGTCCTGATTGATTTGAATCTGTGGTTCAATGTTTGATGTCTTGTATACCTGATATCCTTTTACCATCTCAGCATAAGGATTCATAAACAGACCACTGGTTAATGAACCAAATCCCTGTGTAGGAACTGATCCGAAAAGCGGGTGCTTTACATAAGGCAGATTTGATTTATCATAGACCGCAGGAAACATGACCGGGTTTGCAGAAAGAGCGTTCTGAAACGCGATGGCTCCACCGCCAACTTTATCTGTTCCAATGGGCCCTCTGTAATCATCAAACTGACCATATAATCTCAAAATAAATTGAGTTGTCTTGCTCAGGTTAACGGTCACATTGCTTCGTATGGAATAGTTACGCAGCTTGATGTTACTATTAAAGTCGTTGATGGGATCGACTTTTAAAATACCATTGTCAACATTGTATGTTCCGGCTATGTAATAGCTGGCGTGCTCATCGCCGCCCGAGATATTAAGGTTATACCGTTGGTTTACGGTGTAGTCTTTAACCATTTTGTTAAGCCAGTTGTTGTTGGGGTAGAGCGCAGGATTATCTCCGGCAATTGTATGATTGATCTTGTTCTCACCGTAGGGAAGAGCTGTTGCCGGATTTCTCGTTAGCGTTGCTTCATTGGCATCTCGCATGTATGAGATGTTATCCGTCATTTTATAATTTCTTGTATTGCCTGAAATGGTGTTCTCAACCCGAAAGCTATATTTAGCAGCGCCGCCAGCGCCTAGCTTCGTTGTTACCAATATAACACCGTTGGCACCTCTTGATCCGTACACTGCAGCGGCGGAAGCATCTTTTAAAACAGAGAAGCTGGCAATGTCATCGGTTTGTAAACGAGCGAGGTCTGTTGCAGTCGACTCCATGTTGTCAATCAAAATCAGCGGATCTTTTTTTCCAGTACCGAAGGTGGAAAGACCACGGATATAGAATTGAGAATTATCAGTACCGAGCCCTGGCTCGCCACTGCTCTGCCAGGCTATAACACCAGCAATTCTTCCTGCCAGTGAATTTGTAAGATTCCCGGTAGCAGACCTGAGTTTACTTGGATTAATAGTTTCAACAGCACTCACCACACTTTCTTTCCGCTGTACACCATAACCAACAACGACTACTTCTTTTAAGGACTGCACATCTGGTAAGAGCGATATATTAATGGTGGTCTGCTTACCTGCTGTTACTTCCTGTGGAGTAAAGCCAATAAAAGAAAACGTCAGTATTGCTTTTTCGTCAGATACCGTAATAGAGTAGTTTCCATCACCATCGGTCTGCGTACCAATCTGTGTGCCTTTGATGATAACACTTACACCGGGAAGACCAGACCCTTGTTCATCAACCACTTTACCGGTAATCAGGTGACCGTCCTGACTGTAACCTGGTATACTGAATGCATAGAGTCCCACAACGAGCAAAGCGAATAGCATTCGCTGAGCCCAGGGAATTTTGTAGAACTTAAAGTGTGCTTGTAAAATGATCTGCATAGAATTTAGGATTTAGTAGTTAGAATTTGTTTTTATTTTAAACAGTTAGTAAAGGGTTGAGTCGATTGTATTTTTTCATCGATGAACCTGAAAGGGTAAAATCAGGACATAGATATAGCACTCACCTCTTTTTAGAGGTTGGCGTAAACAGTATCGAATTGTTTGTTTAGTTAGAACACGTACCCTTGAAGCAAGACGATGTTATGTTGCAAACAAGGAACCCCGCACTGGCTTGTCTTGGTTAGACATTTAATAAAGCACCTGCCGGGATTGATGATTTTTTGTTGTGTAAAAATTCTAGTCATAGGCAATAGTTTTAGGTTTTGTAAATCGTTTAAATAGCTGACTTCCTTTTAATGTATAAATTACACTTAATTTATCGGAATCGTTTGCGTAGCTTATGACAAACATAAACTTAGGTTCACCTCAAAACGTGGGGTATTTTGATATTCTTTAGGGGGCATTTGAGTAATTCAAACGTTTGTTTTGATCAATTTAAACGATTTAGGGTTAAAAACATATTTTTTCCATTCAGCCGACGTCAGGAAAAAAAATTCTGAAATACAAGATTAATTACCGGTTAACGGACTTTATTACCGTTTGAACCAGCCGAAATTTCGCGAGGTGGTGGGGCGGTTTGCAGCCCTCAGGTTATCAAAGCGTGGCGAAGAAGTTTTAAAGACGCTTTAAGTTCATCAAGGTCTGTGAAGACACAGACCTTGGGGCGGGGACTTTTATTACCGTTTGAACCAGTCGGAATTTCGCGAGGTAGTGGGGCAGTTTGCAGCCCTCAGGTTATCAAAGCGTGGCGAAGAAGTTCTTAAAGACGCTTAAGTTTATTAAGGTCTGTGAAGATACAGACCTTGGGGATGATCATCCAAAGTTTGCTTAGAACACAAACCTTGGTGACGGCTAATCTTTGCAATTGGTGGTTGAATACGGACCCGAAATGATAAAGAAGTCATGAAAATGTTGTAGCAAAAGATAAACAATACGACTTGGGCAAAGTTTCAGCTTCATGTAAATTAGATATTTTTGAGCATGAAAACATTGAGCATAATCCTAATCGGCCTCTCTTCATTTAGTGTAACAGCACAATATAAAGCAGAGGAGTTTGAAGCAGCATTGCTTCAGGCTAAGTATGGTGCTATGCTTGTTTACAATGGACAAAAGAATTCTTTTTCGTTAAGATTTATTTCTAAAGCTGTTGTACCCACTAATGAACCCAATTTTCTAAGGGTTGATAATATATTAATGCAATCTTCTATTATTCCTTTTACTGAGAAAGTAGATTTTAATAACCTGAATGATGATGCTCAACGAAGTTTTCTGGCAGGGTGGAAGAATTATGAGAAGGAGTGGGTACAAGAACAACTGAAGACTGAAATTAATGATGCAAGCGAGTTTATGAAAATTGCTGAACGATCATTTCTTTACTGGACGTATGATATGCCGAAGGGAGATGATCCCAATGCTGTCGTCAAGCAAGTTTATCTCGTAGCAATTTGTTTCGATCAGATACTAATTCTTAACGGTCCGGTTGAGAAAGGTAAAACAGAATCTGCGGTGAAAGAGAAACTCATCAGTGTGGCGCAAACTTTAAAAATTAATCCTGGACAAGTTCAGGATATCGAGAAATTATATAAGGACCTGATGAAATAAGAAAATGCAGTGATACGTCACTGATAAAACATTTGCATAAATTATCTTAATAAATTATGAAGAGAGTTACTATTCTGCTTTTATTAATTATTTCTACAATAGCCAGCCAAGCTCAAGAGAGACGCATTCTAACGTCTGATAGTGTTTCGCTGTATGTGAATGTAAAAGGCAACGGACCAACCTGTTTGTATATTCATGGTGGACCAGGCTCTGGAAGTTACTGGTTAGAAAAGCTCTATGGAAAATCATTGGAGCAACATTTTCAAATGGTGTATTTAGATCAGAGAGGTGTAGGCAGATCATCAAGCCCAAAGGATCATAATTATTCAATGGACAGAATGGTTAAAGATTTTGAAGAGGTACGAGAAGCATTAGGCATCAAGCAGTGGTTAACACTTGGACATTCTTTTGGTGGGATTATTCAGATGGGATATGTTGAGCATTATAGCCAATCAATTAAAGGATTGATGATGATTAATTGTACGCTGAGCATGGATGAAAGCTTTCGCAAAAGCTGGATTCCGAAGGCTTATGAATTTATGGGTATCAAAAACCCGGCGCCTTTGTCTGGTGATACTGTGGCGCTGATGAAAAGATTTACAGATGCTGTTGGTTTATTGAGTGCAAAAGGACTTGTATGGAAAATGGCGTACGCTTTTCCTGAAAATTCAAAAATGGTAGATGAAACGTATACAGAGATACCTAACTGGAATGGCAATTTTAGTTCAGCCGCTTTCACACTTGATGACTATTGGAAAGATTACCGGAAAAACACTAGTAGTATCAACCTGCCGGTATTGTTTTTTTACGGAACAAAAGATTGGTCGATAGGTCCTGAACATTACAAAGAAGTGCACTTTCCTAATATGATTCTTTATAAAAGCAATGTTAGTCACATGCCGTTCCTGGAAAACAAAGAAGATCTGGAAAAAGCTATCAACAGTTTTATTGCGAAGTATAGGTTGAAATGAATTAGCCTTACAAACTAATTTTCGGTTACACGGATCATCTCGCCTTCATATGTAAGACTATTTATAATGTCACCACTGACTTTATTAAAGAGCATAATTTTGTCCTCTCCTGATTCCTGAATCTTCAGAGCTTCAATTATGTCAGAAAATTCTTCGTCGTTGAGCATACTTAATGTGCCGACAATTTTATGACATGTGCTTCGGTAAATTTCAAGATTATGACTCGTTGTGGCAAGGTTGAGAGCCAGTTGCAATTCTTTCAAATCATTAATCATGAGTTCAATTAATTCTTTTTTAAATTCAGAATCGTTATCTGTATAAAGCTCAAAATTAACGTGTAGCGGTCTATTGTTGAAACTCTTATTCATAATGTAAGTATTGATTATACAACTCAACTCATCTGCACCAAAGGGTTTGCTTACGAAACTTGTAATCCCTATGGCAATTGCTTTTTCTTTTTCTGCTGCGTCCATCATTGCGGAAGCAGAGAATAAAATGATTGGAACAGTTTTAAAATAAGGGTCATTCATTGCGCGGATTTTTTGTGTGGACTCATAACCATCCATTTCAGGCATGTTCATATCCATTAGCACAAGTTGAAATTCTTTGCTTTGAATTAACTCAAGTGCTTCCTTTCCATTGTTGGCAATAGTCACACCAATACCCTGCTTGGAGAGACTCTTGTCAACAACGATTTGATTTATAATGGTATCCTCCACCAATAATATTTTTACATTCTTCATTCTGCCAAACTTGATTTATGTAATGATACTAATACAGAAGATCAACTTTATTGTGTTGTTACTGCAAAGTTGAGGAACTCAGGGCAATGAATCCATAAGTGAAATCCTGATTTAAAGAAAATCAGGAATGAACGGATGGAAACGGCGGTAAAAGGAGCGTGTAGGAGCCTCTACAATTCAAAGGAAATGGTAAGAAAGACGCAATAGAACCTATTCTTGTGGATCACCTGATTTCCACAAATCAGGTATATCCTGAATGGTTTGGCCTGCGACTTAGCCAACTTTGACCATTAAAAACAAACGCTAAAATATTTAGATTATGAACTATGAACAATGGAAACTGCAAAGAGAACTTGAGGAGCAAAGCGAATTCAATTCATATAGTTCAAAAGTACAGTCAGCGACCAACATTTGCTTTATCTTTTTTGGTGTGACTGTTCTAATTATGGTGGTTATGGTTTTGTTATATGGAATTTAATACGAGCCGTCGAATTGATTGAATCATTGATGAAGTTTGTGAAAGGAAAAAAGTGGAGAGGAAATTTAAAATGATTGTGATATGATCTATTGGCGAAGGATTTACTTAAGATGTTTGATTCGTTTGAAACGCTGGTTGTCTCTTAAGACAAGTAATGATATGCTTCACCATGAGTTGTTTCTAATGAACATACTTCAAACAAATTTTTTCTCAAAAATGCCCATACAGCATAAGATGGTTTCTCTGGCGAAATTGACATCTCTTTTTAAAAGGGACCACGGCTATATACCTAAGCGAGTTGCGAGAGTTCTTGGCAGGTTAAATCAAAAGTTAAATGAACAGATCGCCAAGCAATCAGAATGAGCTGGTCTTAAAATCAAATTCAATCGAATGTTGAGTCAGTATTTGTTAAAAGGATACTTGCAAGTATGAAATTAACAAGGTAAAGATCATTTGGAAAACAGTTTAAAAAATGTATCTTAGACAAGAGCATTTTCATAGCATAATACTTGGTGAAAATACCTTCCTGGCGATATAAATCTGGATATCGCGTCCGAGTAGTGTAGTGGTTGTATTTCCACGAATAGAATAGTTGCCTGGCACTGGCAATTGGTACACTTACAGGTAGAGTTGACGGAATTCCCTCAATATAATCGTTCACCAAACCTCTATACATTATGAAACCAATAAAATTTATCGCGTGCGCTATTTTATTTTGTGCCCTTTGCCTGCACAGCTATGGACAAACTGAGAAGATTAATGTAGTTGACTACGGCTCGGGTATTTTTAGATTAATATATGTAGCAAATGATCCAAGTACTGTTAAAGTTTCAATTTTAAATAGCAAAGATGAAACTGTCTTTACAGAATCGCTCTATAAAGTGTCATCATTTTCCCGTCCCTATAACTTTAATGATCAGGGTGCGGGTAATTATAAAATAGTTATAGAAGACAAAGATGGAAAAACAGAAAAGCCAATTTCATATTCAATCAAAAAGGTTGAAAGTGTAATTGACGTGAGCAAAATAGCCAATGCCACAAATAAGTATCTGCTGTCTATTGAAAATAAAGAATCAGATCAGATTCAAGTGAAAATCTTCGATCAGGCTAAGAATGTAATACACGAGGAGTCTATTACCGTCAATGGTAA
>DATJHZ010000195.1:0-72776 GCA_035493595.1 Cyclobacteriaceae bacterium
CCTCTTGGACATACTTTTCAGATAATGGAAAATTATCCATTGGTTTGGGCTCCTATTATAAAGATAGTGGTAATTAAAATCGAATGATACTAATAGCTTAAAAAAGTAACGGACTAATATCGCATTTTTATTTTATCCGCCGATGCAAAATGCTATGACCGGAAGCCACGCTGGCGCAATGCCTCAAAAACGACGACGGCCGCCGCCGTTGACACATTCATGGAATCTATAACGCCCTGCATGGGGATAATAATGTTTGCATCGGAGTTCTTTACCCAGGTATCTGACAACCCGGTTGCTTCTGTTCCCATGACGATGGCAGAAGGCTTTGTGTAATCGATTACATTGTACTGAACAGAAGCTTTCAGGTACGTTCCGTAAATGGCAATTTTGTGTTTCTTAAGCCAGGCAATGGTATCAAAGGATGTAGCTGAAGCTATTTGTTTGGTGAAAACACAGCCCACACTTGAGCGTATTACATTGGGATTATAGAAATCGGTTTGAGGATCACATATAACAACAGCATTAACACCAGCGGCATCGGCCGTTCGTAAAATTGCTCCTAAGTTGCCAGGTTTTTCAACGCCTTCAAGAATGAGTAATAATGGATTATCAGATAGCGCTATGTTTTCAAGTTCATGCTTCTTTTGCTGTGCCAACGATATGATACCTCCGGTACTTTCACGATAAGCAATCTTTTCGAACACAGGCAGCTGTACGGGTATTAACAGGTTTTTATTTTTGACTGTCTTGCCAAGTGTTTCTTCACTTATGATTTCAGGACAGTAAAAGATGGAGGAGATGGAATAGCCTCCTTCCTGCGCCAGCGAAAGTTCCTTCAATCCTTCAATGATAAAGACGTTTTGCTTCTTTCGTTCACGGGCTTTTTCAAGCGCAAGTATGTTTTTGATTTTCGGATTCTGAGCGCTCGTAATGATAGGATGCATGCCGTAAGTTTAAAATTAAATGTTTGAAGTTCAAAGAGAATCCATTTCACGACCAGGTTTTAGGATCAAAGCTTTTCAACTTCAAACATTGTTGGTGAACTTTGTTGCCTTATTTTTGCAGTACTAATCCAAATACCTTGAATCTAAAACTTTATTGCCCTTCTTCCTGGACTGACTACGAACTTATCGATTCTGGTGATGGAGAGAAACTTGAACGTTTTGGTAAATTCACACTGATTCGTCCTGAGCCACAAGCCATCTGGAGTAAAGTGATGGATGATCAGGAATGGAAAAGATTAGCCGACAATCGGTTTGATCGCGAACAAAAAGACAAGTACAGATTTGTTGACGACGTAAATGGGGGATGGGGCAAAAATTCTAAAGTGCCCGAAAACTGGAACGTTAACTATCAATACAATGATTTGAAAATTACCTTGCGTCTTGGTCTCACGAGTTTTGGGCACGTGGGTGTATTTCCTGAACAAGGCAATAACTGGAATTTCATTTACGATTCGATTACAAGCTGGAAGGCAGAGAAACCTCGCGTGCTAAATCTTTTTGCTTACACAGGCGCAGCATCTATAGTTGCCAAAGCAGCAGGCGCTGATGTTACGCATGTTGATGCTTCACGCCCCGGATTAAACTGGGCCAATCATAATATGCAACTTAATGACCTGAAAGACATTCGCTGGGTTTATGAAGATGCGCTCAAGTTTGTGAAACGTGAAGTTAAGCGCGGCAATACTTACAATGGCATTATCATGGATCCGCCTCCGTATGGCCGCGGCCCGGATGGAGAGAAATGGACGTTACAGGAAAAACTGAATGAATTAATTCAACAGGCAAGTCAGTTGCTGGAGAAGAAGAACTCGTTTTTCATTTTAAGTATGTATGCTGTCGGGCTTTCGCCGATCGTAGGTTTGAATGTTGTAAAGAGTCACTTTAAGGCCGAGCCAGAGTGTGGCGAATTCTTTTTAAAGTCGAGGACCGGTTTGGACTTGCCCATGGGTACGTTTCTGAGATTCAGACTCTAACATAGAATTTCATCACTGGATTTCGTCCAACTTTTGTTTTATTCCGCATCTGATCATTCTGAAAAATATTGATTTGTTTAGGGTTGAATGACCCGAATAAAAGCCATTATTTTCAGCATATTTCAATCCTGTGCCTTGGCTCGCAGAATCAATAACTGCCATAGCTATTAAAACCTTTCCGTTAAATTTCAAACACCCGAAGGCATTTCCTTAAAATAAAGCTATCTTTGCGGCCTTAATTACTCTAAAATAATTATTTAAGCGGATTTCGAAGGATTTATGGACGTTAACAAGATTAGAAACATTGCGATTATCGCGCACGTTGACCACGGTAAAACTACATTGGTAGACAAACTTTTGGTTGCAGGCCACCTTTTTAAAGACCATGAAAACCCTGGTGAGCTTATTATGGATAGCAATGATCTGGAACGCGAACGTGGTATCACCATTCTCGCCAAGAACGTTGCTGTGCGTTACAAAGATTATAAAATCAACATTATAGATACTCCAGGTCACAGTGACTTTGGTGGTGAAGTAGAACGCGTATTGAACATGGCCGATGGCTGTTTGATATTGTGCGATGCCTTCGAAGGCCCTATGCCACAAACACGCTTCGTACTACAGAAAGCATTACAATTAGGTCTCAAACCTATTTTGGTTATCAATAAAGTTGATAAGAAAAACTGTACACCTGATGAGGTACATGAGCAGGTATTCGAGCTTATGTTTTCATTAGATGCTACTGAAGATCAGCTTAACTTCCCTACATTCTACGGTTCAGCTAAACAAGGCTGGATGAGCACAGACTGGAAAAAGCCTACCACTGACATCACTGCATTGATTGAAGGTGTTATTGAATATATTCCTCAACCAAAAATTGATGAAGGTTTAACACAAATGATGATTACGTCTCTTGAATACTCGGCCTACATTGGTCGTGTGGCTATTGGACGTGTTCAACGAGGTGGCGTAAAAGCAGGACAGCAAGTTGCTCTTGTTAAACGTGATGGTACTGTAACCAAAACACGCGTTAAAGAAGTTTACGTATTCGAAGGTTTCGGTAAAGAAAAAGTTGACGAAGTAAAGGCCGGAGAAATCTGTGCGTTAGTTGGTTTAGAAGGTTTTGAAATTGGTGACACCGTTACTGATATCGAAAAACCAGAGGCATTGAAATCAATCTCTATTGATGAGCCTACCATGAGTATGTTATTCACGATTAACAACTCTCCTTTCTATGCTAAAGAAGGAAAATTCGTTACTTCCCGTCACATCAGAGAACGTTTAGAAAAAGAATTGGAAAAGAACCTTGCCCTTCGTTTAGGTGAGACAGGTTCTGCTGATAGTTTCATGGTGTTTGGCCGTGGTGTACTTCACTTGTCTGTGTTAATCGAAACGATGCGCAGAGAAGGTTATGAACTTCAGATCGGACAGCCTCAGGTTATCTTCCGTGAAATTGATGGTGTGAAGAGTGAGCCTATGGAAGAGCTTACCATCGACTTACCAGAAACAGTTGCTGGTAAAGCCATTGAAACTGTATCGATGCGTAAAGGTGAAATGTTGAACATGGAACCAAAAGCTGATCGTATGATTCTGAAATTTATGATCCCTTCAAGAGGTATCATGGGCTTGAGAAACTATCTATTAAACGTAACAGCAGGTGAAGCTGTGGTAACACACAGATTCAAAGAATATCAGCCATACAAAGGTGAAATACCTGGCCGTATCAACGGTTCATTAATTGTTATGGAACAAGGTGAGGCTATTCCTTACAGCTTACACAACTTACAGGATCGTGGTAAATTCTTCATCAACCCAGGTGAAGCTGTTTACGAAGGTCAGGTAATTGGTGAACATAGCCGTAGTGGTGACCTCGTTATCAACGTAACCAAAACCAAGAAGCTTACCAACATGCGTGCTTCTGGTTCGGATGAAAAAATGAAAATCGCTCCTCCTTTGAAACACACATTGGAAGAAGCATTGGAGTACATCCAGGCAGATGAGTACGTTGAAGTAACACCGAAGTCAATTCGTTTAAGAAAAATCTATCTTAACGAAAACGAACGTAAGCGTTACAGCAAATAAGAATTTCTTTCATTGATTAAATAAATTACGTCATTGCAATACCTTTGGGTAAAGCGATGGCGTTTTTTTTATAACTAATTCTACAAGAATGATCAACCGGTTGATTACACTTATAGTATTGATATTTTCAGTTGTTTATGCAAGTGCGCAAACATCCACATGGAGATCACTGGAAACTGAAGCGGACACACTGCTGGCCCATGAGGATTATGCCGGAGCGCTTAAATTATACAATCAGGTAATTGATCTTTCAAAGCTTAAGGAGTCTGACTCGTACGCATCACTTTACAAGCGGGCAGTTTGTTATTATAGCCTCACCAATTATAAAGAAGCATTGAGTAATGTAAATCAGATGCTTGCCAAAGATCCTGAATTTCATCAGGCTGATTTATTAAAGGCATTTGTTGGTCGTGAGTTAAACGATTCTAAAATTCAGTTAGAAGGCTTAAACCCGTTGTTGCAACTCGATCCTGGCAATTTTGATTTATTAAAATGGAGAGCTACGGTATTATTAGATGCGGATCAATATGCAACGGCTCGTAAAGACATCAAGACATTAATTAAGAGCTCACCCGAAGATCCTGAACTGGAACTTTACCTGGGAGTTTCATACTACTATGAAAGCAAAGCAGACAGCGCCCTTACCTGTTTTGATAAAGCAATAGCTCTCGATAAAACATACAGCACGCCATACATCTACGCAAGCTCCTTATGCCTGGACGAAGAAGCCTATGCCCAGGCACTTCAATATGCAGAATCAGGATTGAAGCTTGATCCTGATAACACCTCCATGCTTTTTTATAAAGGCATTGCTCTCGCCGAATTGAAAAAAATAGATGAAGGCTGCAGCTGTCTTTACAAAGCCTTCACAAAAGGCGTGGATGATGCCGCAGGATATTTGAAAGAGTATTGTTACGGCGTGGAAGACTAGGAGTAACGCTATTCAAATGTTATTCAAAATTTAATTCTGAAGTTTCAAATCGTGATTCAACTAACAAGCAGAAGCCGTTTATAGAAGGTCTTTGAAAACCTGTATAATTCAGGAAGATTACAGCTGATAGGGTTACGTTGATTGGCAAAGAGTAATGAAGATTAAGAAAATCAGGCAGTTTGTTGATAATTAGTGACTCTATTCAATGGCTTATTCCTGCGATGTTGTCGGTCATTATTGCAAAGTAATTATAATCACTGGCAATCTTTTAACTACTATTTCTTACTTTTAATTATTGCAATAGTAAGGTACACATATCGTCCCGATACTATTTAAGTGATATACCTCTTCATGTAGTGAATGGTTAAAAATATCGGATTGATTAATGAAGGTACCTCTCATTGTAATATTCTTATTTAGCAGTCTCCTGAATGCTTCGTATGCCTTTGGGAGTGATGGACGAATAGATAGTCTATTGAATAGACTTATACCTGATTCTAAAGGGCCTCAGTCAACGGTTTCAATCTATTTAAAGCGATTGTCAAAACAGCCTGAAGATGTAATTGAAAAAGAGGCTATAAAACTTATATCAGCGTTAGACGCAGTTCCGGCTACAAGGAGTTTGGTATTTGCGCTGCGGGAAATAGGTGTATTTTATGAAGAGAGAAACCTGCCTAATGAATCGTTAAGCTTTTTTCAATATGCATTAAAAAAAGTCAGGCTAATAAGAAATAGCCAGATTCTTGAAGGCGATATTTTACGTCAGATTTCAACGGCGTATCGTGAAGACGAACTATACAACGAGAGTCTCAACTTTATCTATCAATCCCTTAAAATTTATGAGGCACAAAACGACCATCCCAAATCCATTGGAGCCTTATACGATGCCATGACTATAAATTACAAGGCGTTTAGTTATGAAGATGCCATCATAGATTTTTATGCTATGCTTGAGATTTATAATAAGCTACCAAAAGGCTCTGAATCGAGTGAAATAAAATTTCAGATTATGAGTGGGTGGAATACGGTTGGCCTCGCATGCCGGACTCTAAAACGCAATAATGAAGGACTAGAAGCATTTGTTAAAGCCAGTGAATTGGCGTTGAAAAATAAAAATCAATTCTGGTATGGTCTGATAAACGGTAATAAAGGTGAGCTCTTGTTACAATTAGGCAACAGAAGCGAGGCAAAAAAATTGTTACTGGAGGATATGAGAATAAGTCTTCATTTTTCTCAGTATCAAAGTGCAGCAGTGACAGCCTGTACGCTAAGCACGCTTTATTTTGAAATAAATGACTTGAAAAAGAGCAAAGATTATCTTGATACAGCTACAACTTTTTTCTCAAAGGGTAATATCTCAGTAAGAGCCCAACAAAAGTATTTATTGGCAACGGCTAAATTGGCCAGCGCAGTTGGCGATTATAAAAAAGCCTATCAATGCGAGGATAGATTAAGAATTCTTCGTGATTCAACATTCACGGAAGAGAAACAACAAAGACTTGCTCAGTTTAAAGCACGTTACGAACTTGAAAAGAAGCAAGATAGAATTCAACTTCTCTCTCATTTGAATGATCTTCAAAATGAAAAAATTAAAGATCAGGAGCGTTTACTACTAACAGCCCTGGCCATTTCAGTTTTGGCTATTGGATTTCTTGTTTATGCTATTTTGAACTATAGAAAAGTCAGAATAAAGAACAATACCATTGAATTGCAGCGAAAAGAAATTGAACGTAATAATGTAGCATTAGAAATTAAAGTAAAGCAGCGTACCGAAGAGTTGCAGGAAACAAACAATGAGCTCGATAAATTTTTATACCATGCATCACACGATATTCGCAGACCAATAGCAACCATTCTCGGACTGGAACAGGTAGCCAGATTAACAGATATAGATTCTGAGAAATCGTATTTGTTCGAGCAGGTTGGTGGTACTGCCCGCGATATGGACAGAATGCTCTTTAAACTGCAAATGGCACACCAGCTCAACAAGCCCATTACAGATTTTAGTAACATCAATTTGCATCAGGTCATTAATCGAATTTCCAGGCGTTTTGATGATGACTTCAATCGGTTAAATATAGATTATTTACAGATTCAGGAGAGTGTGATTACCTGTTATACAAGCCCGGCACTTCTAACAATCATTTTAACTAATCTCATTGAAAACGCCATTAACTTCAGAAAAAACTATGGTCATGAAAAACCATACATAAAAGTAACGCTGGATAGTGTGGATGGATATATAAAATTAATTATTGAAGACAATGGCATAGGAATAATGGAACAATACCTTGACAAGATATTTGATCTCTACTTCCGTGGAAACGAACAATCAAAAGGAAATGGTCTTGGACTTTATCTTGTAAAGAAAACTGTATCACTGCTCAATGGCACAATCGATGTTAAAAGTGAGATTGAACTTGGCACCACCTTTACAATTCAGCTACCAAACGAATAGATCCACTACATATTCCTTCTATACTGTCCGCCCACTTCAAACAAAGCTTTTGTAAGCTGACCTAGTGAGCAAACCTTCGTAGCTTCCATCAAAGCTTCAAAAATGTTTTTGTTTTGAATAGCGGCCTGTTGAGCAACTTCTACTTTTTCGTTTGCTTTTGTACCATGCAACTCATGAAGGCCTCTCAGCATTTTTATTTGATATTCTTTTTCTTCCGTTGTAGCGCGGATTACTTCTTTTGGTACGATAGTAGGAGATCCTTTCGAACTTAAGAAAGTGTTGACACCTATGATTGGATATTCGCCAGTATGTTTGAGTGTTTCATAATACAAACTCTCTTCCTGAATCTTGCCACGTTGATACATGGTTTCCATAGCACCCAGTACGCCGCCACGTTCGGTGATACGATCAAACTCCGTAAGCACTGCTTCTTCTACAAGGTCTGTTAATTCTTCAATGATGAATGATCCCTGTAGAGGATTTTCATTCTTAGCCAGACCTAATTCTTTATTGATGATAAGCTGAATAGCCATAGCACGACGAACTGATTCTTCGGTAGGCGTTGTGATGGCTTCATCGTACGCATTGGTATGAAGCGAATTACAATTATCATAAATAGCATACAAGGCTTGCAGCGTTGTACGAATATCATTGAAGTCAATCTCTTGTGCGTGAAGCGAGCGTCCTGATGTTTGAATGTGATACTTCAACATCTGGCTTCGACTGTTTGCATTATATTTCGTCTTCATCGCCTTTGCCCAAAGTCTTCTGGCCACACGACCTATTACTGCATATTCAGGATCGATGCCATTACTGAAGAAGAAAGAAAGGTTAGGAGCAAAGTCATTGATGTCCATACCCCGGCTTAAATAATATTCTACATAGGTAAAGCCGTTGGCTAACGTGAAAGCAAGTTGAGTAATGGGGTTCGCACCAGCTTCAGCAATATGATAACCCGATATGGATACAGAATAGAAATTTCTTACGTTGTTGTTGATAAAATATTGCTGTACATCACCCATGAGGCGAAGAGCAAATTCAGTTGAGAAGATGCAAGTGTTCTGAGCCTGATCTTCTTTTAATATATCAGCCTGAACAGTACCACGTACTTGCGATAATGTTTCAGCTTTTATTTTTGCATACACATCTGCCGGAAGAACCTGATCACCGGTAACACCCAACAACATCAATCCAAGACCATTGTTACCTTTTGGCAACGGTCCCTGATAGGAGGGACGAAGATGTTCTTTGCCTTTATACAGCGCTGCTATTTTTTGTTTTACTTCTTCTTCAAACCCTTGCTGCTTTATGTAAAGTTCACATTGCTGATCAATGGCTGCATTCATAAAATAGCCAAGCAACATTGGAGCAGGTCCATTGATTGTCATGGATACTGACGTCTTGGGATCAGACAGATTGAAGCCGCTGTATAATTTCTTGGCATCATCGAGACAACAGATACTTACTCCTGAGTTTCCAATTTTACCATAGATATCCGGACGATAATCAGGATCATGGCCATAGAGTGTTACAGAGTCAAACGCTGTTGAAAGACGTTTGGCTGGCATAGTTAAACTTACATAATGAAAGCGACGATTTGTGCGCTCAGGTCCGCCCTCACCGGCAAACATACGCGTAGGGTCTTCACCTTCTCGTTTGAAAGGATAGATGCCAGCTGTATATGGAAATTCTCCCGGTACATTTTCAGTGAGATTCCATTTCAATAAATCACCCCACGCTTCGTATGATGGCAGTGTGATCTTTGGAATCTGCAAATGAGAAAGAGATTCATCATGCGTCTTGATACCAATCTCTTTATCGCGCACTTTAAATTTAAATAGTGGTGCTTTGTATTGCTGAACTTTCGCAGACCACTCTTCAATAACTTTTAAATTCTTTGGATCAAGATTTAACTTCAATCTGTCAAACTCAGCCTGAAGAACTTTAATGACGTCATCATTACCAGCAGGTAATCCTTTTATAGTCTTCTGTATAGCGTAGAGTTGTTGTGCTACTTCTTTTTGTTGATCAGTCCAGCTATTATAATTTCTATTGCTCTCCGATATTTCAGAGAGGTAGCGTGTGCGATGAGGAGGTATCACAAAAATTTTCTCCGACATCTCACGTGTAATCTGGAATGTTGACTTCAGGTTGGCTCCTGTTTTTTCAACAACTTTATCGAGCAGTTGTTTGTAGAGTTGATTGGTACCGGGGTCATTAAATTGAGAAGCAATCGTTCCGAATACCGGCATCTCATCAGCAGGTGTGTTCCATAATTGATGATTCCGCTGATATTGTTTCTTCACATCGCGTAAAGCATCAAGTGCACCTCGCTTATCAAATTTGTTCAAGGCTATAACATCAGCGAAATCAAGCATGTCGATTTTCTCCAGCTGAGTTGCTGCTCCATATTCCGGAGTCATAACATAAAGCGAAACATCGCTGTGATCTAAAATCTCAGTATCACTTTGACCAATACCAGATGTTTCTAAAATGATCAGATCATAACCGGCAGCCTTTAATACAAGAATGGCTTCCTTCACATATGAAGATAGCGCCAGGTTACTTTGGCGTGTTGCCAGTGAGCGCATAAATACTCTTGGGTTGTTGATAGCATTCATGCGAATACGATCGCCCAAAAGTGCACCACCCGTTTTTCGTTTAGACGGATCGACAGAAATCAATCCAATAGTTTTATCCTTGAAGTCAAGAAGAAAGCGTCTTACAATTTCATCAACCATAGATGATTTACCAGCACCACCTGTACCAGTAATACCAAGCACAGGTGCTTGCGATTTCTCAGCAAGAACTTTTACTTTATTAAATACAGACTGACTTTGTTCATAGAAGTTTTCAGCCGCAGATATAATGCGTGCAATGGAAACTGGATTTTTAGAAGCAAGCTGATCAACTTCATTGGTTAACTGATCGCCAAGTGGATAATCACTTTGCTGAACCAGATCATTAATCATTCCCTGCAAACCCATAGACCTGCCATCATCAGGAGAGTAGATCCTGGTAATTCCATAGTCCATTAATTCTTTAATCTCTTCAGGTAGAATAACTCCACCGCCGCCACCAAAGATTTTGATATGGCTTGCACCTTTTTCTTTCAGCAAGTCATACATGTATTTAAAGTATTCTGTATGGCCGCCTTGATAACTGGTTAATGCAATGGCCTGAGCATCTTCCTGAATAGCAGTATTCACCACCTCATCAACACTGCGATCATGTCCAAGGTGAATCACTTCACAACCAGTACCCTGAATAATTCGGCGCATAATGTTAATGGCCGCGTCATGCCCATCAAAAAGACTGGCCGCGGTTACAATACGTACTTTATTTTTAGGTTTATAAGGTTCTGGCGCCTGATGACCTGCCAGGTTTGGTTTCTCCTTTTTCTGAGCGCTGATGGTTTCTGTACTCATCTAAAATGTGGTTTTGAGCTTCAAAAGTACAGAGAAGTGCTGTATTAAGCTAACGATGGTTAGGGGTCTTTCGCCGCTAAATAAAGCATCTTATAGTGATGCCAGCTTACATTAGAAACCACTGCCGGATGTATGTCCGTAAAAACCAAAAAACTAACGTTTAAATATTTATGATTAGAAAAGTGTTTCGAGTTGCGATTGTAATTGTTGCAGTAATGTTTGTTCATCAGGCAAAGGCACAGGATGTTGCTTTTGGATTGAAGGGTGGTGTAAACCTCACAAATCTTAAGGTTAGTGATGCCCAGGGAACATACGATTCGAGAACAGGTTATCACGCTGGTGTATTTCTCCGTGGCAAATTCAATAAGGTTGGTATACAGCCTGAGGTATTGTTATTCACCCAGAGCAATAAAATTGATTATGGTAGCCTTGGAACGGTAAAACAAAGTTTCACTTATCTAAGCATACCGGTGATGCTCAAGTTCTATCCCGTTGGAGGCTTGAATATTCAGGCAGGTCCGCAATTTGGATTCTTACTGGATGGACAACGAAAGTATGACAATGGATTTGTTACAAGTACGCAAAACATTAAAGACTATTACAAGAGCAGCGATGTGTCTGTATCAGTAGGTGCAGGTTATGATTTTGGATTTGGTCTCGGACTTGACGTTCGTTACAATCTTGGTATTCAAGATATCAATGCCGCATCTAATAATGAAAAAGTTAAGAGCCAGGTGTTTCTGGTATCAGTAGGATGGAATTTCCTGAAATAAAAATAAACTACAAGCCCCTCTAAAAACAAGTAGTAAAATGACTGTTCCTGTTTATCAGGCAGTCATTTTTTATTCTTCATAGAAATCAATCAGGCTATTGAAATATATTTCGTCCCAGCCTTCAACAATATCCTGGTAATCTTCATTAGGAATATTGGTATGTTTCAGTTCAACAGATGTACCGATTTTATGTGGATGCAATGTAATGGTTACGATAGAGTCTTCAGCTTGTTCACCAAAATACCATTGCTGCACTATTTTTTTATTCTCGATAAACTCAAGGTTCTTGCCTTCAATGCTTCCATCCCACATAGAGAACTCACTGTTTGGTTCGGTGGACATAACAGCAGGTTCACCAGACCATAGATGAATTGTATTAGGATTTGTGAGCGCCAGGTAAACATCTTCTGGAGGCGCAGAGATCAGGTAGTATTTTTTAAAGTCTTTCAAGAGCTTGTTTTAAAATATATGATCAAAAGTACAAAAGATTATTAATCGTAATGAAGTAAAGCTCCGCTGACTCATTCTAAAATTGATTTAAAGCATTAGCTTTATAGAAACCGTAAAACTCTCACAGTATGTCAAACATTAAAACCATGCTCGATGAATGGGCTGTAAAAGACCTTGAAGATGGATCATCATTAAAGATTGGTGTAGCCAGCTGCACCGAAATGGGTAATGAATCCAAACCCGGCATTCAGGTATTCTACCTTGGCTACACTGTAAACTATGAACCTGTTATTACAGAACGATGGGTATACCAGGCAAACAAAAAAGGTGTGACTGAATATCTTCTGGAAGATTACTCATGGATGGCACATGAAGATCAATACATCAAAAACTATCTCATCATTGGTACACCACTTAAAGCGAGGGTAGAAGTTAAAACACGAAGCTCAAAGCCAGTGATTAAGGAATATGATCTGCCGTTTCAGTTTTAAATTCCACTTTCTACATTAAACTCATTCTCCTTTTCAATAACCATTTCCTCATTCGTGATGGGATGGAAGAATATTAATTTGCACGCATGAAGTGCTATTGAATCTGGCTTGTAAGGAACATCAGAGCCGTACATGTTGTCACCAATAATAGGGCAGCCCGTTGCTGATAGTTGAGCTCGTATTTGATGATACTTGCCGGTATGAAGTTCAATGTTCCATAAGAATCTATTTTGAGAAAATTTACTCACGCTATAATTGAGTAATGCCTTTTCTGCCCATGGTTGTACTTCGTTATAGAGCGCAGCTTTCTTCTTTTCTTTTCTGTGCCAGTGCTCTAATGTTCCTGTTAATTCTGCCGGTGCATGAGCTGTTAGTGCCTGATAGTATTTTTTTACTTTTCGCTCTGCAAATTGCTCACTTAAGTTTTTTAGAACAGCACGTTGTTTCGCAAAAAGCACGATACCACTAACGGGTCTGTCGAGTCTGTGAATATGCTGAGCATAAAGTTCTGTACCTACAGGTAAAGATGTTTTCAAATAGCGTTGTACTTGTTGCAATAAATTAGGATGACCATTTCTATCCGGTTCAACCATGAGACTGCATGGTTTGTAAAGCACAATAATGTAAGGGTCTTCAAAAAGAATGTGATCAGGTATGTTTAGTTGTATAGACATCAGTTGCTTCCGAGGTCTAAAAGTATAATTAATTTATTCACACCGGTACATGAGGTCATTTTTATGAATTGACCCCAATCAGATCATTGCCCATACTTATTTCTTCCGCCCATAATTCCTACGTATATAAAAACTACGTATAAAAGACCCATACCGCAAACGATTTTCTACGTAATTAGGTATTTTTGTAAAATATTTTACGTAATATTTACGTATTTAAAATATTATTTACTTAGTTTTATACGTATAAAGTACTTAAAATATTAAATCATGAGTCAGTTAGTTACATCGAAGGCCACTCGCATTAACCTTCTTGATTTCAAATCGGTGCCCATGCGTGCCTTTCACCTTACGTGGATCACTTTCTTTATGTGTTTCTTCGGATGGTTTGGTATTGCCCCATTAATGCCAATCATCCGCAAAGATTTAGGATTGACTCAAAGTCAGATTGGTAACATCATCATTGCATCGGTAGCGATCACCATTTTCGCTCGCCTCTTTATTGGATGGTTGTGCGATAAGATTGGTCCACGAATCTGTTATACCTTATTATTAATCATAGGATCAATTCCTGTGATGACAATTGGCTTAAGCAACAGTTACGAGAGCTTCCTGTTATTCAGGTTAGCGATCGGTGTTATAGGAGCTTCATTTGTTGTCACCCAATATCATACTTCAGTGATGTTTGCTCCCAACGTTGTTGGTACCGCCAATGCAACAGTTGCTGGTTGGGGTAACATGGGTGGTGGTGTAACACTTATGGTAATGCCGTTAGTGTTTGCTGCATTTGTTGGTGCAGGTTATGTAGATGCTGCGGCATGGAGATATAGTATGGTAGTACCTGGTGCTGCGCTTTTCATTATGGGTTTTGTTTACTACTTCTTCACACAAGATACACCTGATGGAAATCTCGCTGATCTTCGTAAGAATAATCCCGATTACCAGGCGAAAGCTAAAGGAGCTAAAGGCAGCTTTGGTATGGCACTTCGCGATCATCGTGTTTGGGTTTTGTTTCTAGCGTATGGTGCATGCTTCGGTATTGAAATCACTATTGACAATATTGCTTCACTTTACTTTGTTGACAACTTTCACTTAGGACTTAAGGAAGCAGGTTTGATTGCTGGCTGCTTCGGAATGATGAACATTTTTGCCCGCGCGCTGGGTGGTATCTTCGGAGATAAAGCAGGTAAGAAATTTGGACTACGTGGTCGTATCATGATCCTGGGGATCTTCTTATTGTGTGAAGGTCTTGGTATCATGTTATTCTCTTCTATGGATGTTCTTCCATGGGCTATTGCTACCATGTTACTTTTTGCACTCTTTCTTAAAATGTCAAATGGTGCAACCTATTCAGTTGTTCCATTCATAAATACTAAAGCTGTAGGTGCTGTGTCAGGTATTGTTGGTGCAGGTGGAAATCTGGGTGCTGTACTGGCAGGCTTTCTTTTCAAATCAGAAAATATATCATACCGTGAGAGCTTATTCATCATCGGTATAGCAGTATCGGTTGTGTCTATAATTGCGCTTCTGTTAAGTCTGTCAAGAAAAACTGCAGAAGAAATTCTTGCTCCTCAATTAACACCAGAATCAGAATTGAAGGAAGCTTATGTGTATGCTGATAAAAATTAACCTAAACGATAGATAAGTTGAATCTAAACTCTCGATAATAGAAAACAAGTCAGGCTTCGGGTGCTCAGACTACCAGGTAATCTGAGCACCAAAAAGAAGTCCCCTTTCTGAACGGCGAATTCTTCCAGGGGACTAATTATTAGTTGTTACACTAAACCTTCAAATTTATGTATAAGATAATACGCAAACCACTATTACTCCTTCTTTTTTGCTTCTTCATTGCTTCTGTTGCCAAAGCTCAGTTTACCGTATCAGGTCAAGTCAGAACCCGCACAGAATATCGTAACGGCCAGGGTACACCGCAAGTAAAAGATACAGCAGCGGCTGTATTTACATCGCAACGCACCAGGCTTAACTTCGGCTACACCGGTTATCGCTTCAAACTTTTCAGTGCTATACAAGATGTGCGTGTCTGGGGACAGGATGCATCAACCATTAATCGCACAACTACTGATGCGAATGATGGATTTATGTTGCATGAAGCCTGGGGTGAGATAAGCCTTGTTGATACTGGTAAAGTAGTAAAGAACTTTACGCTTAAAATCGGACGTCAGGAATTGGTGTATGATGATGTGCGCTTACTCGGTAACCTTGACTGGTTGCAACAGGCACGTCGCCATGATGCCGCCTTGTTAAAGTTTGAACACAAGGGCTGGATGATTCACCTCGGCGCTGCTTACAATCAAAATGCAGAACGTAAATCGAACACTATCTATAACGGTACACCTACGGCTTACGCTGCAAGCACGAATGGCATGACAAACAACTATAAGTCTATGCAATTCTTATACGTTGGAAAAAAACTTGCCTTTGGTAATGCTTCATTATTACTATTCAAAGATGATTTTAGCCGTTACCATTTTGCTGCTACCGATGTTAACAAGACTACACCAATCTATGATAAGGGAGTTAGAAGTCGTTATACAATGGGTGGTAATCTTTTTGGAACAGCGTTTCGCAAATTAGGTTTTGCAGCAACAGCATTCTATCAGGCTGGTCACTACAGAGATGGTACCAAGTTGAATGAATATTTATTGTCACTATCTACATCTTACGCACTAACAAGGAAGTTCAGTGTTGGACCTGGTGTTGATATCACTTCAGGAAACAATGGAAGTGATCCTACAAAAGCCAACAAAAGATTTGATCCCCTATATGGTACACCACACAAATTCTGGGGTTATATGGATTACTTCTACGTAGCAGATGGCTTTAAATCAAATGGATTAATCGACTATTATTTAAAAGCGAAATATAAACTGAAAGACAATTTAACCTTGACACTTGACGGACACCGTTTCGTATTGCCAAATGCAGTCATGGCAAGTGACAATGTGACACCAGTTAAAGAGAAAGCGTTAGGTACTGAGATTGACTTTGTATTTAACTATGCCATGACAAAAGTAATAACCATCGAAGGTGGCTATTCAACTATGTTCTCTACGAACACCATGCTTTCTACGAAAGTAAAAGGTACTGCAAAAATCAATCAGACTACTGGTGCTAAAACATCTGACTGGGCCTACCTCATGATCTCTATCAAGCCTGACTTTACTTTCAAGAACTAATCTCTAAACAAGTCTTCTCATGAAAAAATCAATATATAAATACATATTAACACTGGTGTTCATACCCGTAGTGTTATTGTTGCTGACTTCTGCTGCACCTGTTAAAATGAATGTAGCGGATAAAGAATTAATCAAATTAGGATTTATTCCGCTTACGGATTGCGCGCCTATTGTTATGGCCAAAGAGCTTGGTCTTTTTGAAAAGTATGGTGTTAATGTTCAGGTTACAAAAGAAGCTTCATGGGCTAACGTGCGTGATAAACTATTGACAGGTGAGCTTGATGGAGCACATTGTTTGTTCAGCATGCCGTTTTCAGTATATACCGGCGTTGGTGGTAAAGAAGGTTCAGAGTTGAAAATAGCCATGGTATTAAATAACAATGGTCAGGCCATTACACTATCAAAAGATTTTTGTGGTAAAGTAGGGTTTAAACAAACCAATAAAGTTGCAGCTGTTGTTGCAGCCAAACTTAAAGCAGAGAAAGAAGTAACATTTGCGATGACTTTCCCTGGTGGCACGCACGACATCTGGTTGCGTAACTGGTTAGCAGCCGCAGGTGTAAGTCAGAAGACCTCAAAAATTATCACTATCCCTCCACCACAAATGGTAGCGAACATGAAAGTTGGTAACATGGATGCGTACTGTGTAGGTGAACCATGGAACGGTATGGCTGTAAAGATGGGCGTTGGTTTTACTGAAATCTCAACACAAGATATCTGGAAGCATCACCCTGAAAAAGCGTTAGTTGTAAATTCTAAATTCAGCGAAACCCGTCGTGAAGATTTAAAGAATGTAATGAAAGCTATACTCGAAGCCTGTAAATGGTTAGATAATCGTGCAAACAGAAAGAAGGCTGCTGAGATTATTGGCAAGACGCCTTATGTAAACGCTGCAGCAGATGTGATTGAAGCTCGTCTGATGGGTGACTATAACTTAGGTTGCGATCAGGGAACTGAAATTTATACAGATAACTATATGTTGTTTCACAGAAACGGTGAAACTAATTTCCCACGTAAATCACATGCTATCTGGTTTATGGCGCAATACATGCGATTTGATTATCTGAAAGAAGCTCCAGACTATAAGGCTATCGCTGATAAAATTATTCTTCAGGATCTTTATAAAGAAGTTGCTACAAGTATGAAGATCAAAATTCCGACAGATGATATGAAACCATTTGCATTGGAGATTGATAAGGTGTCATTCGACCCGAATAACCCTGCTGATTATCTCACTCGAATTAAAGCAAAGAACATTAACCAGTAATGATCAATTGAATTAATCGTCATGACGAAACAGGTAAAAACCTTTCAATATCGTCATGACGATTCTCATCCATCTCTTAACAAGTATAAGTATGAAGAAAGATGCAACTGTAATGGCTTCCATTACAAGTGAAGGTGAAAGTCCGTCAACAATAAATGTTCTGGTATCTGGTTTTGCAAGTAAGGCATTGAGTTTTTTGAAAAGCTCTATGTATAGTTTAATTGGTTTTGCTGTTCTTATTGGTGGCTGGCAACTTGTCAGTATTGTAACCAAGGGAGAGTTACCAACTCCGGCAGCAACGTTAACAGTATTACTGGAGCTTTTAAAAGATCCGTTTTATGATTATGGTCCGAACGATAAAGGTATTGCACTGCAATTGTTCAGTTCTCTTGGCAGAGTATTCCTTGGTTTTTTCCTGGGATCATTAGTAGCAATTCCTATCGGATTGCTGATGGGCGCTAATGAATTTTCCCGAAAAGTATTTTATCCTATCGTGCAGATTTTAAAACCTGTTTCACCGTTGGCATGGTTTCCTATTGGCCTTGTTGCTTTTCAGTCGGCGAGTCAGGCAACCATCTTTATTATTTTTATTACGTCATTATGGCCTACATTAATCAATACATCTTTTGGTGTAGCGTCTATTCCTGATGATCATAAGAATGTTGCCAAGGCTTTCGGTTTTTCAAAGTGGAAATATCTGACAAAGGTGTTAATTCCATTCAGCTTACCACACATCATCACTGGACTTCGATTGAGTATTGGTGTGGCGTGGCTTGTTATTGTTGCTGGTGAAATGTTATCTGGTGGAATGGGCATCGGTTTTTTTGTATGGGATAGCTGGAACGCATTAAGCCTTGAGAAAGTTATTTCTGCAATTCTGATCATTGGTATTGTGGGTCTGTTACTCGATCGGATATTTTCATTCATCGAAAAGAAAGTCACATATTAGTATAAGCGCTGATTTTAAAACATTAAAGAAATTATATGAGCTATCTGAAAGTAGAAAATATGGAGATTGCTTTTCAATCTGCGAAAGGCAAATTTGTAGCCGTAAAAGATATTAATCTTGAAATAGAAAAAGGACAGATAATATCTATCATTGGTCACTCAGGTTGTGGTAAGTCAACCATCATGAATGCTATAGCTGGTATGACATTTCCATCAAAAGGAAAAGTTACGTTGGCAGGAAGAGAAATTAAAGGACCAGGACCAGATCGTGGAATAGTTTTCCAAAACTATTCACTATTGCCATGGCTTACAGTATATCAGAACATATTCGAAGCTGTTGATGCAGCTCTTAAAGAACCTTCTAAAAGTGAGAAGCAGGCTTTGGTAGAAAAATACCTGAAGATGGTAAACTTGTGGGATCATCGCGAAAAATATCCGAGCCAGATTTCAGGTGGTATGAAGCAACGTACAGCTATAGCCCGTGCTTTTGCTATTGATCCTGAAGTGTTGTTATTGGATGAACCCTTTGGTGCGCTTGATGCTCTCACAAAAGCTTCGTTGCATATCGAGTTGCTCAAGCTTTGGAATCTTACTCATCGCAGTAAGACCATCATCATGGTAACACATGACATCGAGGAGGCTGTGTTCTTATCTGATCGCATTGTTGTAATGAACAATGGTCCCGCGGCAACTATTCGTGAAATTGAAGAGGTGCACTTGCCACGGCCACGAAATAAGATGGACACCGTTAACTTGCCAGAATATAGAGAGATTCGTGAACGTCTGCTAAGCTTACTGGTAGAGAAAGTGTCTATTGATGCTGACGACTTTTATAAAGAAGATGCAGCCTGATTGGGGCATCCCTGACTCTAAATAATTTCTCAATTTTTGATCATTGAAACCAAAGCATAGCTGAACAATTGTGTTATTAAATTGCTTTCGGAGAGCAATCTGGAGTAAACTCTTAATGAACTGATTGTAAGGCAAATCTTTATGATAATTGACGTCCAACCAACGGGTAACCCTTTATGAAAACGTTTTCATAAGTTTTTTATTTGGTACACGGCAATTCTCAAGTGCCAAAAAATCCGGTTTTACCTCGAAGTACACCAATGGTATTAGGAATCTTTTTCCATAAGTGTATATTTAGCGTTAATACTTAAATTAACCTATGAGTTTTGAGAGTGAATTGAAGAAGATATATTCTTTTGATGAGGGGAATGCAGGTAATGAACTTCAAACTTCAAGGCATATCTTAAAGGCTTTATATGAAAGCACACAGTCATCAATTTATGTTATATCGGCTGACTATAAGATAATATTCTTTAACAAGAAGGCAGCTGATGGGAGCAGACTTCTCTTCGGCACTGAGCTAGTCATTGGCGAAAGTATTTTAGAAACTCTTAGGCCTCATAGTGATGATGCATACACAGCCTTTAAACGAAATCTCGAACTGGCACTAGCTGGTACAGCAACAGTAAGTGAACGTGAACTTCAATACCCTGGCTTTTCAACATGGATCAGGGCGGAGTACTCGCCGGTATACGAGGATCAGAAAATTGTAGCAGTTTGTTTTCGTATAAAAGAAATCAATGATAGAAAACAATTTGAAGGGCAAATAGAAAAGCAAAACGACCGCCTCAAAGAAATAGCGTGGATCCAATCGCATGAAACGCGTCAGCCTGTGGCAACTATTCTGGGTCTGATTAATATTCTTGATAAGAAAACCTTAACGGAAGATAACAGAGAGATCGTGGCACTTTTGGAAAAGACAATAGTGAAGCTTGATGAAGTAATCCGTGATACGATCGTCAAAGCCAACTCCCTCCAGCGATAAGCCTGCATTCAGAACACCCATCACATTATTAAAATGAGATCCAGAATTTTGAACTGGAATAATCCTGTCACTCCTTCGGAGTTTTAATCAGTTCAATTTTACTATTTCTATAATCATATCAGCCAGATAGGATTCCCAATGACTGCCAACTATTGACCATGGACTATCGACCATGAACTGATGACTAACTGATCTGGTCGAAATAACAAAAACTGAAACTGTTATTCACTCGTATTATAAGCAACATTTGTAATGTCATTTAGCTATTTAAACTACATCGCTATTGATGAGAACTCTACTTGTTGTTTCTGTTTTTACTATCGCATTGCCAGCCTCTGGTATGTATCTGGATGTAGCAGATACAACTCGCTCAACAATTGTTGAAAAAAAATCAAATGCGAGACTTAATGTGCGACTTCATTCTGCTGGGTTGTTTGCATACTCAGGACGGATTGTTTGTAGTAACCCTGTAGTGGACGTTAATTTTACCTATGAACGTAAATCATGGGGATATATGTTTTTTAAAGCTGAAGATCTTAAAGATGGAAGAACAGATATCAATTTTGCACTGACAGGTTTTTATACGAACATCCATGTAAGCAAAAAATTGACTGTTACACCATTTGTAGCATTCAGAATGGAGCAGACAACTAAAATAGCAGACAAAGGTTCTGATGCCATCTTTATTGTCACCACAGCGTATCGTTTTCATCACGATTGGATACTTGATAACAGTTCTCTACTTAGCAATATCATGCTGGAGAAAAAAGATATGGATTGGATTAACCGATTCAGATTGCTGTATTCACATAAGCACATTGATGCAGGGCTCATGGTGTGGAATAACACCAAGGTTTTAAACAATGACCATTATGTTTCTGGCGGAATGAATGTTGCCTATAGCCGCATAAAACTATCTGACCATTTGTTGATGAGTGCGGGCATGACAGGCATTGTGATGATGACAACATCTGATACCAGCGAATTTCCCAAAACAAATGGATTGGTGTTTACGCTGGCAGCAACGTTACACTAAAATAATGTACTTTGTGAAAGAATATAAATTGAAACTTAACGATAATTAATCATGGCGCTTACTGTATCAGATGGCTTTCCCTATTATGCTTCGCTTGTAAAGAATTTGAATGAGTCATTTCATTCAGAAGAGAATTTTAATCTATTATCACGTCTTACTCCAGAACAGTGGAGTTATGCGTATGCTTCAGGCAAATGGACTATCAAACAAATTGTGGGACACATTACAGATCATGAACGGATCATGTCATACCGCATATTACGTTTTAGCAGAAAGGATTCAACATCATTACCAGGTTATGATCAAGACCTGATGGTTAATAACAGTCGATTTAATGATTTGGGTGGAAGTGATTTGTTAGAAGATTTACGGAACGTAAGAAAAGCAACGCTTAGCCTGATGAAATCATTATCGCCAGAGCAGCTGCAGTTAACAGGTAAAGCATGGAAGTATGAACTAACCGTAGAAGAGTTTCTCAAAGCAACTATCGGTCATGAGTTACATCATTTCATTGTTCTGCACGAACGATATTTGAAGTGATTCAAAATCTTACTTTAATTTAAAGCAAGTTGTTGAGTTTGGCGTACTGCAATAACATAATGGTTTTACCATCTTTGATTTCGCCTGTATCAATCATTTGCAAAGCCTGAAAGAAGGGGAGTTCCATTACCTGGATATTCTCCTGCTCATGTTCTGCACCACCGCCATCACTCACCTTCATGTTTTTAGAATACTCAGCAACAAAGAAGTATAGTATTTCCGTTACTGAACCTGGCGACATATACGCTTCAAAAATTTTACGCACATCCGTTACTTTGTAACCGGTTTCTTCCTCCGTTTCACGACGAATGCAATCTTCAGGATTATCCTTGTCAAGTAAACCGGCACAGGCTTCAATGAGCATGCCTGTTGTGTTACCATTAACATATGTTGGTATTCTGAATTGTCGCGTTAAAATAACCGTCTTCAGTGTTTTGTTATAGAGCAAGATGGTAGCTCCATTTCCGCGGTCATAAGCCTCCCTGCTTTGTGTCTGCCATATGCCATCAGCAGTCTGAATGTCGAACGTTATTTTACGTAATGTATACCAGTTATTAGAGAGTACTTCGGTATTTGTAATTTTAACATTCAGATCTTTCATGGAAGAGTTATCAGTTAATAGTTGAAATGCGTCAAGAACTTAACGTCGCACAGTGCATTTTATGTGCGACAAATTTGTGTGAGTTCTAACTAACGTGAATTACTCGCTAAGGTTACTGATTCCATTCCAATTCTAATCCTTTATCTCCATTACAGTTTCAAAATTGTTTTCATGCACAAAGTTCACTACCTCCGCAATTACACTCTTCGATTTTAAATTATGCCCAAGCCCTGAGGTGGTAACTAATTTTGAGAGAGGCCAGTTATTGTGAATCGCAACCCCGTAATGATAAGGCGTTTCTTTGTCTTCTGTATCATGAATAATCAAACCCGGTATCGTTACATCAATGGCAAATTTAGAAGTCGAATAATGAGTAATAGGATTACCAAACACTTTTGTAAAATGTGCAAGAATCAGTGCAACGCTCTTATCTGAAAGCTTTAATGTCTGTTTATAAAATTCTATAAAGTCACTGGCTTCACCAGGAGGTGCCATTAATATCAATTTTGAAACAGGTAAAGTTTGTTGCTGATGAAATGCATGTAACATAGCGAAACTTCCTACCGAGTGGCAAACAATGGTATGAACCGCGCCAATCGATCCAAGCAATTGTTGAATAGCGGCACTGTAATATGGTACAGAAAGAAAATTACCTTCAGAAAGACCATGACCCGGAGCATCCATGGCATAAACAGTATACTCATCTTTTGAGAATGACTCTATATAGGCCTTCCACCGAAAGGTGTGACTTTCCCAACCATGTAGAAAAAGAACCTTCTTCGCACCATTACCCCAACGATAGCCTTGAATCGAAAGTCCATCATGTTCAAACGTAAACATGTCAGCCGAATGCAGAAACTGCTTTTGATAATCTTTCAACGGCGTACGAAATGGCCGGCAGAAAAGTTTGAATCCGTGACGGGCAGCAATGGATGGGAGAATATAAGCCATCAGATTGATGTAAATTCCTGCAAGTGTTGGGATGATCTTTTTCATAAGCATTTATTTATAAGATACCGTTTGGTATCTATATGGTTAAAAAAAACTACAGTTCTATTTCTTTTAATTGAATTTTTAAATGAGCCAAAACACGCTTCATGTCGTCATCATTACCACGTAGCTTACTCATCATAATGGCGCCCTCAAGAGATGCAATAATAATGGTGGCGTAGTATTCTTTATCCAGATTGGGTTTCAATTGCTTATAACGAATACCGTTTTCTAAAATGGCAATGAGTGAATCACGAAACAGATTTAAAAGCTTGACAGCCCCTTTACGAAGCAGTGGATGAGCATCATCAGCTTCAATAGCCGCATTCATCAATGGACAACCACCTTTTACAGGAGGATTGGAAATATATGATTCAAAGAAATTGAATACAGCCTGAAGTTTATCAACAGCAGTAAGTTTTTCTTTTATCCGGGCCCGTAATGTTTGTGCGATGAGGGAGGAGAGATGAAAAAGTGTTTCCACTTCAAGTTCTTCCTTGCTTTTAAAATGACGATAGATAGCGCCTTTAGTAAAACCTGTCGTTTCAGTTATCTCGCTTATGGAAGTCGCTTTGTAACCTCGTGTATTAAACAGAAGCCCTGCTTTCTTTAGAATCTTTTCCTTCGTAGCTTCCGGATTACGCATATACAAAGATACCGATTGGTATCTAAAATGCAACACGACAAAAAGCTTAAATTATCGCAAACGATATTCTCTTGAATAATCGCGCAAGGGTCCCCTTGTGCGCACAATTTTTCAAGCGTCCGCTTGCTTAAGTAACTTTCTATTTAAGTCCACCACCCGTAATAAGAAATAGCGGATTAATTGTGCGCTGTATTTTAATCCTAACACAAATACACCAATTCAATTGCTCCCTTGGCCATCCCGGAATAATCCCGTGCGCTACTATGCAACCAGGCTTCAGGTACATCAACAAAACCGGCAGCAACAGGATTAAGATGAATATATTCAAGCTTTTCATCAATCAGTTCATTTGTATTTAACTCAATAGGATGATAATGCTGTTGCCAAAACTGGAAATCGATATTGTTATTATTGTATTTGCCGACTTGATACATTCGCTTTAAGATCCATTCCCTTCTGCTTTCATGTGTTTGATTTGTATTCTCCATGACTTCTCTGATTTTCCTGGAGGTAAAACTTTTCATATCTCTGATTATGCCTTCGAGTGAGTTAGCATCACCTCTTGTACCAACAATCATATGAATGTGGCTTGTCATAAAGCAATAGGCGTAAACTTCCAATCCTTTATTTACTTGACAATACCGGATACTGTCGGTAAGAACAGATCGATAGTCATCACGGATGAAGACGTCGATCCAATCAATTACAGTAAAGGTTACAAAGTATGGTTTTGTGTGGTCGGCAATTTTGTATTTTCTGCTCATTGTTGGTTTAATAGTTTTTTGATTGCAAGCGGACGCTTGAAAAAATTAGCGCACAAGGGGACCCTTGCGCGAGATGACGCGAGACAATAAAAGACAAATTCTATACACTAATCCTCTTTAAACTCCCAGGGCTCGGGCGTTACAGCAGTGTAATAGGTATGCACTTTTCCGATAGTTGTCATAATCATATTGAGATTTCGAAGTCGTTCGAGTTGTTCAGAGAGAATCAACTCATTTACTTCTCCTCCATAGATGGTAAGCAACATGGCGTAGGGAAGTGTTGCATTGGGCATACCGCGAATAAATTGATGAAGTAAAATATCATCTTGACTAATGGCTTCAAAAAAATCCACATCAAAGGGCAGGAGCTTCTGAAACTTTTCAAGGGTAACATGCTCTAAGCTGGGTCTGTGCATAATTTTAAAATTCGTGAGGTTTCTTTACTAAAGCTTAAAACTATAAAACATCATGACAAGTGAAACAAAACAAACAACATACGATTCAAAAACCTGAAAAATAGGCATTCTGTTTTAAAGTATGCCAGTTCTTATTCTGTTTTAGTTATCTATTTTCGTTAAGTGTAAATTAACATTTATCTCTACGTTGTACCGAATGCTTAATACTAAAGAAATATATGAAACCTACTATTAATGATGTTATCGTTCATTTACAGAGGCACTATACCGAAAGAGATATTCTTCTTTTTGAGGGAGCATCTGATGAAGATATCAATCAGTTGGAAGAAACGTTGAGGTGTAGGCTTCCTGAAGATATAAAAATATTTTACAGATTTACAGACGGATTTATTGGCAGGGCAGATGCTTTTCGAATAATCCCGATACGAGAGATTAATGAACGAAGAAAAGTTGCTTACCTATTTCAACAAGGTAACTTTGATATCGCCGAGTTTTTTCTCTATCAAAGTTTATGGACTATAAACAGAGATATCATTGATGAAGATAAGTACACCATTTATAATCATGATGCCGACCTGGTGCATCTTACTGATTCTTTTGCAGAATTCTTAGACGTATTTTTAAAAGGAGGAGTCTATAACGGTCTGGGCGAGTGGAAGCAACAAATAAAATCGTTAAGAAAGTAAAAACTTCAGATTACTTAAAAGTAGCTTAAAGCTGAAATCTATTTAGCTATAAAATCCATAACTTAGGTAATTTCAATGAAGTTTATAACGGAGAATGTAAATGCTAAAGCTCTTTAAATTTGTTTTCGTTGGTTTCATAGTATCACTTATTGGAATGGCTTGCCTCAAGCCGATCGATGGCACACTGACCATGATTTTGCAGAAACTCAAGGTCTATCAGCAATACAGACCACAGCAGAAAATTTATGTTCACCTTGACAAACCATTCTACGGAGTGGGTGAGGATATCTGGTTTAGTACATACCTGGTTAATGCCGCATTCAATACTCCCGACTCTATCAACAAAGTAGTATATGTAGAACTCTTCAACGCGGAGAAGAAAATGCTGCAACAACGTGCATTGTATTCACCTAACGGAATATCACATGGCGACTTTCATCTGGAGGAAAATCTGCCTTCAGGTAATTATGTTATTCGTGCCTACACCAGTTACATGAAGAATTTTGATGAAGACTTTTTCTTTGTTAAAGAAGTTACAGTACTGAGGAATGACGATACAACTCCACAAGTATTACAAAGCAATCAGAGTATTGATATTCAATTTTTTCCTGAAGGAGGAAATTTTTTGACAGGCGCTGAAAACAGGATAGCCTTTAAAGCAACAGACAACTATGGCAGAGGTGTTGACTTTCAGGGTGAAATTCTGGATGAAAATAATACAGTCATTACAACCTTTTCGAGTGAGCATTTAGGTATGGGACTGCTACGAATCACACCGCTCTATGGAAAGCGCTACCATGCTCGCATCAAAAATAACGTTGAATTTCCGTTGCCTGAAGTGGTCCAGAAAAGTTACCTGCTTAAAACAATGGATATCGGACCGTTCATAAAAGTCATTGCTTATAGTGACCGAAAAAACTTCTCCAAAGATCCCCTTCCTGTTTATGTTGTAGCGCAGTCTAACGGAGTAGCTAGTTTTGCTGCACAGGGAGAGATCGCCAGTTCATCTGTGATCATAAATATTCCTAAAAGCAAATTATCGTCAGGCATAACACAGATTACATTGTTAGATGGTCATGGTGTTCCTCAATGTGAACGATTAGTTTTTATTAATCATCAGGACGTTTTAAAATTTAAAATTGCTCAGGATACTGCCTTCTACACCAAGCGAAAAAAGGTAACGTTAGATGTTCATGTCTCAACAAATGAGGGCAGTTCTGCTCAGGGCTATTTTTCGATGTCTGTTTATGATGAAACTAAGATAACGGATAAGGAAAAATATCCCATTTCTATTGTATCGCAGCTTCTTCTTGCGTCAGATCTGAAGGGAAGAATTGAAGAACCCGGATACTATTTTAAAGACACGACGGCGACTACAAAACTACATGCTGACTTGCTGATGATGACTCAGGGATGGAGAAGATTTACCTGGAAGGAGGTTCTTGCTGATACACTAAAGCCTGTTAATTATTATCTGGAGCAAGGGATAGTAATCAGAGGAAAACTTCTGAAGACAATTACAAATAAACCAGCTAAGAATAGTGAGCTGAAGATAATGACATCTAATAGTGATTTACTGGTGATAAAAACTGATAGCCTGGGAAGATTTTATACAGACAATCTCGTCTATTTTGATTCCACTGAACTCTTTATACAAACGGATAATGCCAGAGGAAAGCAAGCTGATTTGAAATTTCAACTGGATCCATTTAATCCTTCAACACCGTTACATGTTATCACGTTGCCGACAGAGTTGCCTGATGCGATGGCATTTCTCGAACAAACAAAAATCATTAATCAGATTGCTGAAGGTTATAAGAAAGAAGGGGAAGCTACAGTGTTGAAAGCTGTAGAAGTAAAGGCTACAAAGGAGGAACTCTCCAGTACCACCAAACTTTATGGTACTGCCGATGTTACTATTAATATGAAAGATATGCCATCAACGGGATACATTAATATTTTGCAGGTACTGCAAGGCCGGGTAGCGGGTGTAAGTGTCATGGGTAATCCGCCAACGGTTAGTATTCGTGGTGGTGGTGAACCGCTTTTCCTACTTAACGGTATGCAGGTTGATTATACTATGATATCCAATATTCCTGTAAACGATGTCGAATCTATCGATGTGTTAAAAGGTGCAAGTGCATCCATCTACGGTGGAAGAGGTGGCAATGGTGTAATCGCCATCTACACCAAGAAAGGCGGTTACACAACACGTCCTGCAATAGGAATTCATAACTTAAAATATCCTGGCTTCTATAAGGCAAGAGAATTTTATTCACCCAAATATGATGTAGCAGAAGGGAATGAAAAAGTGCCAGACATTCGAAATACTTTATATTGGAATCCATCAATTAAAACAGACAAGAATGGCAATGTAAAGATTAGCTTCTTCACGTCAGATGTCAGTGCGGAATATAAAGTTGTAATGGAGGGAATTTCAAAGAATGGAATTGCAGGAACCGGTATCCATCATTTTATTGTGAAATAAAAACTTATAAGTATCGTCTCATTTGAGTTTCATGGTTTGTAGTGCTATCTTAATGAATCCTTTGATAGATTCCTTTAACATTGATGACGTAGTTTAATAGACCTTCATGATAGCAAGAACAGCATCTTTCAGTTTTATTGTTTTGATGATGCTCATGCTTCTGAATGCTTGTGAGCGAATAAGGCCCAAACCTCCACAAGCCACCAACATTGACTCTACACTTACCATTCCACTTTCTACCATCAACATACCCATTGATTATGAAGTGGCAAAGCTTGAGGAGATGATTAATACAAAAATCAAAGGCGTATTTCTGGATCAATGGTTAAAACTAAATAATAAGGGAGATAGTTTGTATCTGCAACTCGAGAAACGAAGTGATATAAAATTGTCGTGGGATAAAAAAACGTTATCGTATTCCCTTCCCTTAAATGTATCGGCGAAATTTAAGAAATCTATAGCAGGTATCAGGTTAAAAAATTCTGAACCCATTAAAACACAACTAACGCTTTACGTTTCTTCACAGATAGAATTAGACAATCGCTGGAATTTAAAAACAAAGTCGACAATCAAAAAGATAAATTGGATATCAGATCCTCAGCTCAATCTTGCTTTCATAAAAGTAAATCTTCGAAAGATAGTGGAGAATATGATTGAGAAAAACGAAGATAAATTATTATCGAAGCTGGATAATGCCTTGGGTAATGTTGTTGATATGCGCAAAGTTGTTTCTAAAATCTGGATGGATTTACAGAAGCCTATTCGCATCAACAAGAAAGGTCTGCAGATCTGGCTTAAGGCCGAAGCACAAAATATGTCAGCACGATTTGTAGATAAAGATCCTGAACTGATAACATTAGAAGTAGAACTAAAAGCATTTGTTCAGACAATACTGGAACATGAAACAGTTCCCGCATCAAATGCTATACTTCCACCTTTTAAAAGAAAAGATAATGACAGCACTGGCCTTACTATTTTTGTATTATCGAAAATTCCTTTTGAAGTAGTTAACGAAATTCTTAATCGTGAACTTGATGGTAAAGCGTTAGCAGCAAAGGGTTATTCAACCACCATTAAGAAAATTGATGTTTATGGAACTGCGAAAGGACTTGCCATTAAATTAAAAGTAAGAGGAGATCTGGACGGCCAGCTTTATGTAACAGCTACTCCCGGATATGACACGCTTAAAGCCCGTCTTTTCGCCAATCATTTTAGTTTTGATATTGATTCTGAGAATGCATTACTCAACTCCGCCGATTGGCTTCTGCATGATGATGCATTGGATACTATCAAAAAAGTATTGGTGGTTGATCTTAAGCCCTATGTAGATGCGCTACCATTTTTGATTGTACAGGCTGTGGACAGAGGGAAGGTTGGCGAAAAAATTGATCTGACAATAGATGAGCTTGACCTGAAGCCTCTTCAATACATTATTACAAAACGCAATTTTCAGATTATGTTTGAAGCTGAGGGTAAGGCGTCAATAAGCTTAAAAGCAAAAGTGTTTGCAGGTAAAAAGGAAAAAGTTAATCAACGGTGATTGATTTATTTCCCCCGAAGAGTTCTCATCACCTTGTTCGCAAATACAAAATCATCAACCTCTTGTACTCCTGAGTTAGTGATGGTGCGATTTGTACCTTCCCAGATCTTCTGGCCTTTAAAAATAAACATGATCTTCTCACCAATACCCATCACCGAATTCATATCGTGTGTTACTACAATGGTTGTGATGTCAAAGTCTTCAGAGATATCCTGAATAAGTTCATCAATAAGAATGGATGTTTGTGGATCGAGACCTGAGTTAGGCTCATCACAAAATAGATAGTTGGGGTTGTTAACAATAGCACGTGCAATGCCCACACGTTTCTTCATACCACCGCTGAGCTCAGAAGTCATTTTCTTGTTGGCATTCTCAAGTCCCACACGCTTCAGACAGAAATTTACTCGTTCCATCTTCTCTTCGTATTTCATCTTGGTAAGAATATCCAACGGAAACCTCACGTTCTCTTCTACATTTTTAGAATCGAAAAGTGCGCCACCCTGAAAGAGCATACCAATTTCACGACGTACTTCTGTTTTCATGTCTACATCGCCATTGGTAAAATCACGACCGTCAAAGAAAACAGTGCCTGTATCAGGTTTGGCAAGTCCAACAATGCATTTAAGTAAAACACTTTTACCTGTACCACTGGCACCAATGATCAGGTTGGGTTTTCCTTTTTCAAATACTCCGCTCACATCTTTAAGAATGTCGCGGTCAGCAAATGATTTTGATATATGTTCGATTGAAATCATCTTCCCAATAAAAGTTGAGCTAATAAATAATCAGCAACAAGAACTGCAATAACGCTTATCGTTACAGCCTTGGTACTTGAGATGCCTACTTCCAAAGCGCCGCCCTGTGTGTAATATCCTTTGAAACATGATATAGATGAAATCAAAAATCCAAAAGTAAAAGCTTTAATCAACGCGAAGGTTATGGTAAATGGATTGAACTCAGAACGTAGTCCTTGTATAAATTCACCAGGTGCTACAATGTTAGTTACAATACCTACCAGATAGCCACCAATCATACCACACACCAGTGAAAAGATTACCAGTAACGGATACATAAGTGATGACGCAATGATTTTGGGAAGCGCTAAATAGGATATGGAGTTAATACCCATCACCTCCAGTGCATCAATCTGTTCGGTAATACGCATCGTTCCAAGACCGCCTGCAATGCTGCCACCAACTTTACCAGCATAGATAAGCGACATGATGGTGGGGCAGAGTTCAAGCACAAGCATTTCGCGTACTACCTGAGAAATAACATAATGCGGAATGAAAGGACTGTTCAGCATGTTGAAAGCAGTCTGTACAGTATCCACCGCGCCAACAAACAATGACACAAGCATGAACAGCCAGAGCGAACCCACGCCAATGTTCATGCATTCGTCGAGAGTAAGTTTGTAATATGTTCTGAATGATTCCCGGTTGGTAAACAGGTTACCGAGAAAGATAAAATACTGACCAATTTCTTTCATGAAGGCGCTTCGTTAGACCGCTGCTGTTATTATCTTGCTAAAGATACTTCAAAATAGAAAACCAGCAATGAACAAGCTTATTGTAGTGACGGGTGGTACGAAAGGTATAGGCAGGGCAATTCTTGAAAAGTTTGCTGCACAGGGTTTTGACCTGGCAACCTGCGCCAGAAATAAAGCTGATTTAGAGCATCTTAAAAGCGAAATAGAGAAAAAACATTCAGGTTCTAGTCTCTTTACACAGGTAGCTGATCTCTCCAAAAATAGTGACGTAAAAAAATTTACTGACTACATTCTCAACCTTAAAAGACCAGTTGATATTCTGGTTAACAATGCCGGATACTTTGAACCCGGTGAGATTTCAACCGAACCGGAAGGAACGTTGGAAGGTATGATGAACGCTAATTTATACAGTGCCTACTATACTACCCGCGGGCTGATTCAGAGTATGAAAGACAGAAAGGCAGGACATGTTTTTAATATGTGCTCCGTTGCCAGCCTGAAGGCTTACTCCAATGGAGGATCGTATGCTATTTCAAAATTTGCCTTACTTGGTTTCTCGAAATGTCTTCGAGAGGAATTAATGACCTGGGGCATTCGTGTTACCGCTGTTATGCCTGGTGCAACGCGAACAGCCAGCTGGGATGGAGTCAATCTTCCGGACGAACGCTTTATGAAAGCTGAAGATGTGGCCGAAGCTGTCTGCAGCGCATGGCTGCTTTCTGATCGAAGTGTTGTTGAAGAGCTGCTAATCAGGCCTCAATTAGGCGATATCTGATTGCGTTTTTATTCCGTATATTCTTTCAATCCCCACGAACAAAATCTCCTGTTTAAGGGTTAATTTTGTTGTAAACTATAGTCTTGTGAATTCTCAAATAGCTGCCGTTAAAAACTATTGCAATAGCCTGGTTCAGTACAGTCGCCGTAAAACCGTTGAAGTGAAGATTGGTGATGTGGCCATGGGTGGAAATAATCCTATTCGTGTTCAATCCATGACAACTATCGATACCATGGACACGATGGGTTCGGTTGAACAAACTATACGCATGGTGGAAGCAGGCTGCGAATATGTACGCATCACTGCACCAAGTATCAAAGAAGCACAAAATCTTGAAGCGATAAAGAAAGAACTTCGCTTGCGCGGATATAACGTTCCACTTGTAGCCGATATCCATTTCACACCCAATGCTGCCGAACTTGCCGCACGACTTGTTGAAAAAGTACGCATCAATCCGGGCAACTATGCCGATAAAAAAAGATTTGAAGAAATAGAATATACAGATGCTTCATACGAAGCTGAACTTGAACGCATCCGCCTGAAGTTTACACCACTGATCAAGATTTGCAAAGAGTATGGAACAGCCATGCGCATTGGTACAAATCATGGTTCATTGTCAGATAGAATCTTAAGTCGCTATGGTGATACACCACTTGGCATGGTGGAATCTGCGTTAGAGTTTCTTCGCATTTGTGAAGATCTTCAGTATTACAATATTGTGTTGTCGATGAAATCAAGTAACCCGCAAGTGATGGTTCAGGCTTATCGGTTGCTGGTTCATAAACTTGATGTTGAAGGATTCAAACCCTATCCGTTACACCTCGGTGTTACAGAAGCTGGTGATGGAGAAGATGGTCGTATTAAATCAGCAGTCGGCATTGGTACATTACTTGAAGATGGTTTAGGTGATACAGTACGTGTATCACTCACAGAAGAACCAGAAGCTGAAGCACCGGTAGCACAAGTAATGGTTGATCGTTATAATGATCGTGAAAATCACAAGAGCATCAAGTCGATTGAAGAATCTCCGATAGATCCTTTTGCTTATACACGTCGTGTTTCGCGTGAAGTTGTAAATATTGGTGGCAGCCATCACGTGCCTCGTGTTATTGCAGACTTAAGCTCCATTGAGATTAATGATTATAAAGACTTACGTTGCATTGGTCATTTCTATCTGCCCGAGCCTGACAAATGGCGCATGAATGATCAAGGTGCTGATTACATTTACAGTGGCAAGAAGCCTATCGATTTCATGTTACCCAATGGGTTAAAGGAAATCAGAGATTATGATGTATGGCTGAAGAGCGAGGATAAAGTAAACAAGCTTCCTTTATTCACGAAAGAAAATTATTTCAAATCATCATCACGACATGGTGCTATCAACTTCATTCAATTTTCGATCGATGATCTTGATGATGCTTTATTAAATGTTTTGCGAGAAGATAAAACACTCATCGCCATTGTTGAAACAGACAATGCTCATGCTATGGCAGAGTTGAGAAGATTATTTTTTGATTTGGTTACACGCAAAATTGATGTGCCCGTAATTGTTTCCAGAAAATATAAAGTGGAAGAGGAAGACAGCTTCCGCATTTATGCTGCTACTGATGCCGGTGGATTATTTATCGATGGCTTTGGTGATGGCATCATGTTAGGTTTTGAAAATGTCACTGATAAAAATGAACAATTGCGTTGGGCTGATATCAGCAACAAAACTGCTTTTGGAATTTTGCAGGCCACACGTAATCGCATGTCGAAGACAGAGTATATTTCATGTCCGTCATGTGGAAGAACACTCTTTGACTTGCAGGAAACCACGGCCATGATACGCAAACGCACTGATCACTTAAAAGGAGTGAAGATTGGTATTATGGGTTGCATCGTTAACGGTCCTGGCGAAATGGCCGATGCTGATTATGGCTATGTTGGTTCAGGTCCCGGACGAATAACGTTGTATCGCGGCAAAGAAGTGGTAAAGAAAAATGTTCCATCCGTAAATGCTGTTGATGAATTAATAGGACTGATACGCGAAGATGGAAGCTGGATTGAGCCTGAGCTCATTGAAAAATTTTAAACATGAATAGTATGGCAGAGCAACAAGATTTGAATAAAACTGAACAGAACAAGAAGAATTCCTTTTTGGATTACTTCAGAGTAAATGAAGTGTTTGGATATTTCTTTCGTTCAAAAGATCCGTCGCGTCCAAGCAATATCAACATTAAAATGATGCATGGTGTGAATAAGATCTCCATCATTGTATTTCTGCTTGGCGTTATCTATCTCATCATTAAACGATTTCTCTGAGTGAATATAGAGGGCTATCGCAATTATTGTCTCAAAAAGAAAGGTGTTACCGAAGAGTTTCCTTTTGATGAGAGTACACTTGTATTTAAGGTTATGGGCAAGATCTTTGCCCTCACCGGTGTTGAAAATTTTGCCAGCATTAACCTGAAGGTTGATCCGGAAATAGGGGCGGAGCTTCGTGAGCAGTACACATCTGTTAAACCCGGTTATCACATGAATAAAAAGCACTGGATAACGGTGGTGATTGATGGCTCCATTCCTGATAAGCTGGTGCTTCAATGGACAGATAATTCTTATCAATTAGTAGTTTCGGCACTCACTAAAAGCCAAAAAACAGCGTTAGATGCTATGTAAAATCGACCTTATGACCTTTATAAAGGCCTCTGGATTAGGATACTTATGCCTATTTTCTTTATTTTTGCTTGATTACCCCTATCCATGGCAAGGGCTTTAGCTGTCATTTTACTATTCTGTATTGCATTGGGCGCTTGTACCCAACGCCTGATATGCCCTGCTTATCAGAGCGCCTTTATTTATGATAAAGAGGCTTTGCGGAAGAAATTCAGCTATTTTGTTGATGATTCAACACCTAAAATTCTCACGGCAAGCAAGACTAAATACCTGATTGCCCAACCAACATCATACTCCAGGAAAATACGCAGTTTGCAAACTGTTGAAATGAAGCCAGTTTTTCCGGTAGTACCTGATTCTCTTCGCGATGATTATGTAGTTTCAAAAGCGGAGCTTGACTCAGCCGCACGATCCATTATAGATAGCACCTACATTGTTGATGTTCCTCAGAAAAACGACAGCACCCAAAGTGCTGAGGACAGTGTTTACGTTATCACGAAAGATAAAGAGGTACGATTGCTCAAGTACGATCCGGATAGCATGAAATACTCCGTTGTAGATGTGCGTCTGAATGTAGACCAGGATAATTACATGTGGTATCTGCGTGCTAACCTGGTGTTACCAGATGTTAAGCTGGCTAAGCAACAAGGCGAGAAAGAAGCCCGCGAAGAAAAGCAAAAATCTAAAAAAGGATTCTTTGGATTCTTTAAGAACCTCTTCAAAAAGAAGAAGAAAGAAAAAGTTGACACAACAACGGTGGTGCCAGTGAAGGGTGAGCATGACTTTGACTATGTAGACACCACAGCCGTTAAGCCTGTAGCTAAGCAGGAAACTGTGAAGAAGAAAAAGGGATTATTCTCCATATTCTCTCGCAAGAACAAGAAGGAAAAGGTGGCTCCTGACAATTCTAAAGCCGTTAAAGAGGAAGATGCTGTAGCACCTGAGGAAAAACCAAAGAAGAAAAAGAAGAAGAAAAATTCTGACGAACCTACAGAGCAGACTGATCCTAACAAGCCCGAAGAGAAGAAAGACGATGGCTTTTAACAATCTCTAAAATTATTGATTCTTATAGCAGTTATATTAATTTCTATACGAGCAGTTCTAAGCCTGAAGGGCTGACATGATTATAGAAGAGGAAATTAATAAAATGCTCAAACCCCGAAGGGGTGATATATTTTCTCCAATAGAATTAATCAAAGAGCGTAAGATTACCGAACTGATCGGATGGAGGTGTTGGTGTAATCAACGAAGGCACATCAACATTGGGATCATTAATGCGTGGTGAAACCGGATAATAGTTTAGTGTTAGCGGCAAATTGTGTTGCAACAATTCAAACAATTCGCTTTCCGTGGCATCTTTGTTAAGCCAGGCCAGCTCGGCAGATCGATCAAAGATCACAGGCATCCGATCTTGTACCGTTGATACCAGTTCGTTAGCAGCCGTGGTGAAGATGGTGAATGTATGCATCATCTCTTTTCCCTCCACATCTTCATATTCCTCCCATAATCCTGGGAAAGAAAATATACTATTGCTTGTGGTAACAAAACGATAAGGTATGCTGGTTTTCTTACCAACCTTCTTCCATCCATAAAAACTATCGGCTGGCACAATGCAACGTGTTTTTGCTAGTGACTTTCGAAGAGCTAACTTTTCTGAAAGACTTTCAATTCTCACGTTAATGAGTTTCTCTCCAGGTGTTTTATTTTTTGCCCAACCTGGCGTTTCGCCCCAATAAAATGTTGAGATGCCATTGGGACTTGTATTGGTAATTACCGGTAAAAGTTTTGTGGGAGCAGCATTATAAGAGGGTGCATAGTATGCAGGTACTTCTACTCCAAAACGTTCTTTAAGAGTAAGAGGAGAAGAAGTTATACTATAACGCTCGATCATTGGTGATTTTAAAACGAGTACGATTTACGATTTTTAAGCTTCTTATGAAAGATTCTTTAAAGAAGTCGACTTAATAAAGATGAAGTCCTAGCGAATGAAGTCGAGCGCCCGCTGTTCTGACCAGTACAAGCCTGTATTGTTTAGCTGGGCAAAGCCAACGTGGCCCCCTCTTTCGGGAGTTTCCAGAACCACAGTTCTATGATTCTTTACCTGGTCAAACGGGTAGCATTCTCTGCTAAGAAAAGGATCGTTCAGTGCTGTAAGAATTAAGGTCGGAATCTGAATGTTGTGTACATAATGAACAGAGCTGCATTGATTGTAATAATCATAAGCATCGCTAAACCCATGAAGAGGTGCCGTATATCGATCATCAAAATCTTTTAAAGTTGTGATCGATTCTATCCCATTTATATCAAGGCCTTCCATCAACTTTGACTTGGCAATGATTTTATTCTTAAGGCTTTTTAGAAACCTGTCGTGATAGATTTTGTTAGCAGGTGTAGAGAGCTTTTCGCAACCAGTCTTCAATTCCATCGGCACAGAAATGGCGACAGCTTTTTTAAGTAATTCAGATCGGTTTCTGTCTTCACCCAGATACTTCAGCGTGATGTTTCCCCCCAGACTAAAACCAATAAGGTTAATGGAATTATATTTTGATTGTATGGCGTGATTGATAACAACATCCAGGTCATCCGTTGCGCCACTGTGGTAAAACCGAAGCTGCTTGTTCATCTCACTTGCACAGCCACGATAATTCCAGGCCATGACGTCGAATCCTTTTTCGAAAAAAGCTTTAGCCATGCCTCTTATGTAAGGACGATCACTGCTGCCTTCTAATCCATGAGAGATGATGACTACCTTATCCGAACTCTGCGAGCTTGAACTTACTTCAAGCCAATCATTATCAGGTGTTGTAATTCTTTCCGTTTGCTGAAAAGTAAAATTTACTTTTCTTAACAACGACGGGTAAATCGTTTCAAGGTGTTTATTGAAAAGAAAGAATGGTGGTTTGTATACCATTATTGCTTCTGAGCAACAATTTGAATGTGGCCCAGATGATGTTCGCCATGCCAGGCATAAGTAGCAATTAGTCGAGCCAATGAAACACGTTTCATGGTATCAGGATGAATAAATTCTTTACTCATATCCTCTGGCTTAAGACTTTTTAACAGCGTGATCCACTTGGTGTGAAGTGCTTTTAAAAGTATAATGGAAAGGGTAGGATCAAGTTTGGTCTCAGGTGTTTCTGCCCAGGCTTTTTCATTGTAAGCCTTGATCATAGGTGTGTTCTCTGTGAGCGTCCACTTAAAACGGATGAAGGCATTCAGGTGACTATCGGCTAAATGATGTAAAACCTGTCTGATATTCCATCCACCTTCACGGTATGGTGTTTCTAATTGGGCAGCTGAAAGATTTTTAAATGCCTCTTCAACTTTAGACGGAAGACTTTCAATACGGCTTATATTCAAATTGATTTCGTCAAGGGTATAAGAGTCCTGGGGTGTAAACTTACCCGTGGGATACCGAAGAGCATCGTCGTTATTCATGAGCTTCCTCTTTAGCTTTTTTGCGCCTGTTTCGAACCCGGATGTTGACCATCTCAATAATCATTGAGAATACAATAGCGAAGTAGATATAGCCTTTCGGTACTTCTTTGTGAAGGCCTTCCAGGAAGAGCATAAAACCAATTAAAATCAAGAACCCTAATGCCAGCACTTCCATTGACGGATGCTTATGAATAAAGTCACTAATAGCACCTGAGAAAATAATCATGATACCAATAGACAGGATAACAGCAATAATCATAATGATCACATGATCTGTTAGTCCGACGGCTGTTAAGATAGAGTCAAACGAGAAAATAATATCAAGTAGAATAATCTGTATGATGATGCCTGATACATTCACTTTGGAACCGCCACCTCCGCCTTCCATCTTTTCTTCTTCACCCTCCATTTCATGGTTTATCTCGCGGGTACTTTTAGCAATAAGAAAAAGACCCCCAAAGATGAGGATAAGATCACGACCACTGACAGCAACGGAATCACCAAAAATAACAGTGCCAGGTATGGTGAACAGAGGCTCTTTGAATTTCATTACCCAGGTAATAGTGAGCAATAATAAGATCCGAACAAACATGGCCAATACAAGACCTATATTACGGGTCTTAGCCCTGATCTCGATCGGTAATTTATTAGAGACAATGGAGATGAAAATGATATTATCAATCCCTAAAACAACTTCAAAAAAGGTAAGCGTAAGCAAGGCTAGCCATGTTTCAGCTTTAAGAAAGATTTCCATTCAATGGGTTTAAGGGTTTTCAAACTTTAAAAATAGGATAATAATATTATCTGCCAAAGTCAGACGTAATAATATACAGGCAAAAAAACTTATGTTTAAACTGCTTTTTTTACGCAAAATAGTTACTTTAAAAACAACGGGTCTATACCTGTAATATGTTTATTTGCGTTTCGCTTTTGCTGTCATCAGCTTATTCATCTTAACAGCCATCTTTCCGCAAATGTAACCGATACCTAAGGCTAGCGGATAATCACCAGCCCAGTGCACGCCATTGTTAATCATGGCCAGACCTGTTACCCCAATTACGCTATAACCTACCGGTATGATCCATCGCTTCTCTGGGTAATTGCCTGCCAAAACTGTTACTGTAGCCATCATGGTTGCCAAATGCCCCGAAGGAAAAGCATCATGATGTGACACGGCCTTCTGATATTCCGATGGCTTTGTAAAAGGTCTCCATACACCGCCAGGTGCTGTTGATGCAGCCGGGCTTTCACGCCCCGCAACCCTTTTAAGAATCTGGCAGGTAATGCCAAGTGCTAACTGTGCTTGTAAAATCTGACTTGAGGTTTGGCGTGCCCGGTTATCTTTATAGGCAATCCCGTACAAAGACATGCCACCACAAAGCAACAAGCTTGTTGAACCTTCACCCAGGGAATAGAATACTGAGTTTAAATTTTGAGGTAGCTGGTAGGCATCGAAATGTGTTGAGCCCACATTAAAACCAACCACAGTCTTGTATTTGTTTTCATTATCAAGACCTATGTAGCGGGAGAATCGCTTAACGCCATCGGTTATATCCTGGTCGCAGGCAATCAATACTAGTGTAGATGATGTGATAATTCCCCACGCCGGAATACTCTTTTTGCTAAATGATTCCTTTGCCGACCATGCCATTGTCTTTGGTAATTTTGTCACAAAAGCAAAAGGCCTTGGCTTGGTATATACAAATTCATCTGGCCGTGATGTTTGTGTTGAATCAACAACAGCAGTTTTTACTGTGTCGCTTATCTGACAAAAAGATACTGTACAGTTAATTAAAACGATAAGCAGTACTGCGTTGAGTTTTAAGAATTGCATTTTAAAGTTCGATGAATTTTTCAAGTGAATAGGCTTTTGATTTTTCAGCAAAAAGAATTTTAACATTGCTCCATACATGTTTAAATAATTCAGAGTTACGATAAGCTTCAAGGCTTTCTTCATTAATCCAGTAGCTTAGCGTAGTATAGAGATTGGGGTCTTTAAGATCTTTGAGAAGTTCAAGGTGAGTGCATCCTTTAAAATGACGTATAGATTGTTTGTTTTCATTGAAGATATTCAAAAAGGTTTCAACCTCTGATTCTTTAAAATGCATGCGTACAATTCGTATAATCACATCGTATTATTTTGATCTATTCTTCTCTACTCTTCGAAGGTAACGTTTACCACACTATCGTAAGAAAGTCCAAGAAGCTCAGACGCGTTTCCTTTATAAATTCCAATTTCCAGAACATTAAGACTATTGAATACAATAAAGCATTCGCCTTCTTCAGCCTGGTTATATTGGGTTTGAATGCGTCTGAATTTCTCACCACCAAATTGTATAGTAAACACTCTGCCCTGATTGAGTATTTCAAAAGCATCTTTGGGTATGTTGGTTATCAGATTGCCAAAGCTATCGACCCTTATAACACAGCCTGTAATTTGTTTCTTGGTAGCTTTCACCTGTCTGTCGATCATCTTCTTGAATGATGGCATTGGTTTGCCCAGATCAGACAAGGAAACACCGCTGGCAATTTTCACGGCCACGGGAGCAAAGATATCGCGTTCAGGAAATGTAGTCTGAATAGAGTTTATGGAATTTAATACGATAAGGTTCTGATGGGTTTTATCGCTGATAAGTCCAATCAAGCCATTGTCACTGCCAACAAAAAAGTGATCCTCCAGTTGTACGGCAATGGGCATGTCGTTGCGGCTGCCTACAGAATCAACACCCACAATGTGTACTGTGCCTTTGGGGAAATCACGAAATACGGAGCGCAATACAAATGCTGCATGTGCGATATCATTAGGCTTTATTTTATGACTGATGTCCTCTATCCTGATTCCGGGGTTGATACTGATAATACGGGCTTTGATCGCTGCTACGTAATGATCGCTTTCGCCAGAGTCAGTTAGCAGAGTTACGATAGCCATGTTATGAAACGATCAGATAGAGTTCAAAATTTGGGACGAAATTTACGATTTTACTTACAGGATACTAAGCCAGATGCATTGAATTAAACTTAAAGTTACCTGTAGCACACGCGGCAATGAGCATTTTGTTAAAATAGCAAGTGAGATGAAAGATGCTGTCCGTATATTCACGTACCTGTCTGTACCGCAACCCGAAAATAAATGATGCGTTAAAACGGACAATTCTGAAACCGTATTGTTAAAATATTATGATTGATCATTTGATGAAAATGACCTTTCAGAGGAACTTTTAAAATGACTATTTTTGTATATATATCATTAACCAATTCATATTTCATTGATTGAGAAAACTGTAACATTAGAAAACATCTCCCTGATTGATTTTCTGGGTATTGAAAATAAAAACATAGACTCGCTGGCCGCGGCTTTTCCAAAAAGCAAAATTGTTTCGCGTGGTAATCAGATCTTACTTAAAGGCAGCACTTCTGAAATAATTCAGATTAATGATATTCTAAATTCGTTGGTGGATTATTATCACAAGTTTGGAAAAGTGACCGAAGAGAGCGTTCAGAATTATATTGCCAAAGAACAAGAAATGGTTCTTCCGCACGATGAAGGAACTTCAAATGATGATGTCATTGTATTTGGAACGAAAGGCGCACCAATCAAACCAAAGACGGCCAATCAGCAAAGCCTTGTTAATCTTGTTAAGGAAAACGATCTGGTATTTGCTCTCGGACCTGCAGGTACGGGCAAGACTTATATTTCAGTAGCCCTTGCTGTAAGAGCCTTAAAGAATAAGCAAGTCAAAAAAATTATTATAACCCGGCCGGCAGTAGAAGCAGGAGAGAACCTTGGATTTCTTCCTGGCGATTTGAAAGAAAAGATAGATCCATACTTGCGTCCTATTTACGATGCGCTCAACGATATGATTCCGTTTGAGAAGCTAAAGTATTATATGGAACGTGAGTTGATAGAGATTGCTCCACTGGCGTACATGCGTGGCAGAACGTTGAACAATGCCTTTATCTTGTTAGATGAAGCACAGAATACCACGCCCATGCAGATGAAAATGTTTTTGACACGTATGGGCCCTGAGTCTAAAATGATTGTTACCGGCGATGCCTCGCAGATAGATTTACCTTCACGCCAGAGTTCAGGTCTTAAAGAAGCCATTCGCATTTTGAATAACGTGAAAGGTATTGGCTTCATTGAATTGAATGAGAAAGATGTTGTTCGCCATAAACTGGTACGTGATATTATTGAAGCTTACAACAAGGAGAATTCTTCAGGTCAGGCAAAAGCATAAATTGATCTCACAGAAAAAGAAGGTACAAAAAAAGCCTCTGAATTTTCAGAGGCTTTTTATTTATGCAATGAATCTTAATTCGATTTACTTCTCTCCAACTTAAATCTTGTTTTTAAGTTGCCAACAGTAAGCGTAAAGTGACCATCTTCCAGCAAGCGCTCATTTTTGCTATTAGGGAAAGACAGGCTTTCTTCAGGCTTAATAACAAATGAAAATGTTGCAGACTCGCCAGGTTTGATGTCTTTCTTCTCATAGAACTTCAGATCTCTGACAGGGCGGGAGATGCTACCAACTTCATCAAATAAAAACCAAAGCACAGCTTCTTTGCCTTCACGTGTACCTGTATTTTTCACAGTTACTGTTGCTGTAATCTCTGAGGTTGCGCTGGTCAATACAGAGTCGCTAAGTGTAAGGTTTGAATACTCATACGATGTGTAGCTGAGGCCCGTACCGAAAGGCACCAAAGCAATTGGATTTGGAATTTCATGCGCCAGCAGAACTTCACTCGACTTATGATTATGCGGTACTAAACGATTAACAGCATATGGAAAGTTAAAGCTCATCTTCGCACTTGGATTTACCTTGCCACTTACAATTTCAGCAATGGCTTGTGCACCTTCAAAACCTGGCAATCCTGCAAACAGAACTGCGCCACAACCATTATAGATCTTTGTGATAACACGAGGTCTTCCACTGATCATAACTAAAATAACTGGCTTGCCTGTAGCCTGCGCTGCTTTAACAAGTTCAATCTGATCATCGGGTAAATTGATATCAAGGATGCTTCCATAACCTTCAGCGTAAGGAGCTTCACCAACAGCAACAACAATGGCATCAGCACCAGCAGCTTTTGATTTAATGTCGCTTGCGCCTAAAGCTAATGTAACTTTGGGGGCAGTAAACTCTTGCTGAAGTGCGGTGTAAAGTGTGAGCATATCTTTTGGATAAATACTTTCGTCACTTGTCATCCAACGTAATGTCCATCCACCACCAAGTGGTGCTTTAAGATTAGCTACCGGACCAACGACTACAATTTTTTTAGTTTTCTCTGGCGCCAAAGGCAATGTGTTTTTCTCATTGCGCATCAACACAATAGATTCGCGTGCAGCTTCAAGTGCTTTGGCTCTGTTTTCTTTTGATCCGATACGATCGAATCTGTCATTACGTGGTAATGGATTTTCGAAGAGACCTAAGTCAAGTTTCAAGCGAAGAATACGAGCAATAGAAAGATCAATTCTGTCCATATCTATTTTTCCTTCATTCACTAATTGTTTCAGATACTCACAGAAATCAGTAGTGTAAGGAGTCATCGCCATATCAACACCAGCCATGATTGCTTTGTATGTAGCATCTTTTTCATTTTCTGCTACACGATGATTTCTATAAAGTCTGATGATGTCTTCCCAATCAGTAACAGCAACACCTTTAAACTTAAGTTCGTCGCGAAGTAATTTTGTAAGGATGCGGCTTGAGGCATGAACAGCTTCGCCATTAACATCACCACTGTTTATCATAATGGTTTTAATACCAGCATCGATAGCAGCTTTAAAAGAAGGAACATAAAATTCATATAAAGTTTGATCAGAGAAATCTGCCGGTCCACGGTCCCAACCATTTTTAGGATCTGAATAGCCTAAGAAATGTTTGGCTGTTGCTGCAATTTTATAAGGAGCAATATCAGGATCGTTCTGAACACCCTTAACATAAATGCTTGCCATAGTTGAAGCAACATAAGGCGACTCACCAAGTGTTTCATAAAAGCGACCCCATAGTGGTGTACGACTCAAGTCGAGCACCGGCGCAAATAACCACTGATGACCGAGGTCTGCAGTTTCTATAGCAGTAACGTGGGCCATGTCTGCAGGAAACTGATTGTTGTACGTTGCAGCCGTATTGATAGCATGCGGAAATATCGTTCCACCTTCCAGGTAGTTAGGACCGTGCATGTGGTCAACACCATAGATAATTGGAATTTTTAAACGAGATACCTTTAAGTTGTGCTCTTGCAATTCTTTGTAAAACGTGTACCAGGTTTGAGGCGATACAGCAATACCATTCAGAAAAGAACCTACATGATATTTGCGTAGTATGGTACCGAGCTTGCCAGTATCAACTTTAATTTCAATTTTAAGATCAGTACCGGCTCCCCATTGTGAGTTTGTTACAATGACTGAATTATTGATCTGAGTCATCTGGCCAATCTTTTCTTCAAGCGTCATTTGCGAAAGAAGATCATCAATTTTCTTTTCGATGGCTTCATCGGTTCCCCGCTCAGCCTGTCTTCTTTCTTTGGATGAAAGCGAAGAGGTTGAGTCAGCTGGTTTTGGCGAATTGCATCCTGTAACGAGGCAAACTACAAGGAGCCATGCCAGAAGGATTTTAGTTAGGTTCATGTTTAGTACTTATGGTTTGGTTGAAAAAACGAGGCCGAATTTAACGATAGATGACGGTATGGCTAGCACGTATTGTTCATAACTTTGGGTGAAAATGTTAAATAAACCGGATTTTTAGGCAAGACGTTGTACTTACTATATTCTGCAGCTTTGATATTTTTCCATTTCAGATTCTATCATAGAAGATGCGTTGGATTCCTTTTCCCTTTGTTCGGATTGTTTTATTTCTAATCGCTGGCATCTTGCTGGGAATTTATCAGCCTGACCTAGTACCATATAACGTAGCCTTTTGGTTCGGAATATTTTCTACACTCCTCTTTTTGTCTTTGGTGATATTCGTTCCGGCATCATCTGAACTAACTCGTGGAGGTATAGCATTGGCGGCTGTGTTTGCTGCAGGATATATTCGTTCCGTTAATCACATCCAATCAAAAGAACCCAATCATGTATTGCAAATTCATGATCAGATTGAAGCATTCTCAGTACAACTTTTCAATCAGCCATCACAGGGAGAAAAAACTTCAAAAGCTGAAGGGGAGATTGATGCCGTGCAGATCAGAGGAAAATGGCACAGAGCAGAAGGAAAAATTCACTTGCTTTTTTTACAAGAAAACAACGCATTTCAATATGGAGATGGACTAATTATAAAGGGCAATCCTCAGACTGTACATGCACCATCAAATCCGGGTGAGTTTGATTACAGAAAATTCTTAGCGTTCAAAAATATTTATCATCAAAAACTTGTAAAGTCAGCAGATGTAAGATTCATAAAACATAATTCCAGGTCTTTACTTTTCGAATGGGCTTATGCAGCACGAAGTTGGGGTGACAGAGTATTACATGAGAATATAAAAGGTAGCCAGGAACGTGCTATTGCATCAGCTTTAATTCTTGGCGTTACTGATGAGTTGGACTGGAACATCTTAAATGCATACGCTTCTACAGGCGTGTTACATGTACTATCCGTGAGTGGCCTTCACGTAGGTATAGTGTATATGATTTTACTTTTTCTGTTTAAACCACTTGAGAATAGAAGAGAAGGTAAATGGATATTGGCCATTGTAAGCATCATTGTGTTATGGGCTTATGCTTTTATTACAGGTCTTTCGCCTTCGGTATTAAGGTCAGTAACGATGTTTACTTTTATAGCATTATCGAGAGCTATCAACAGGCATACCGATATTTATAACACGCTTTCATTATCGGCATTTATTCTTCTGGTGTATGATCCGTTTATGATCATGTCAGTTGGGTTTCAATTATCATATCTGGCATTATTAGGCATCATCTATTTTCAGCCAAGATTATATCAATTGTGGGAACCTAAATGGATGTGGCTTGATAAAATATGGGAAGTCTCTTCTGTATCCATAGCGGCACAGCTTGTAACCTTTCCCGTCAGTTTGCTTTACTTCCATCAGTTTCCAATATATTTCCTATTTGCCAATTTACTTGTTATACCAGTTTCATTTGTAGTGCTGGTTGGTGGCTTGGCATTATTGGCAATTCAGTTCATTAGTCCTTTGGCGCATGTAATAGGGGTGTCGCTTGAATTCATTATTAAGGGCATGAACTCGTTTATCGTCCTCGTAAATAACCTGCCCTGGAGTACTTTGAGTAATGTTTCAATAACATCAATGCAGTATTGGTTGCTTATGGGAGTTTTAGCTTCAATAGCTTTAATGTTTAGATTTCGTCGTTTTAGCTATGCTGTTATCATTACACTTCTCATGGGGATATTCTCAGTGATTCAATGGACGCAGTATTTTAACTTCTTCAGCAAACAAAAGATCACGGTTTATAACATACCACATCATACGGCTATCGACCTGTTTGATCAAGGCAAAACACATTTTGTGTTTGATTCCGTTTTGCATAGTGATTCCAAAAGGATCGCGTATTCAATCAATCCAAACCGGGTAACGTATGGTATAAACTATTTGGAAGATGCATCGACAACCCCTTTAGCGAAAACGATTGTCGGTGCCAGGGTTATCCGTTGGAGGGATAAATATTTTCTCCAAATAATCAGTTCGGCATTTAAGGTTCCGTTAAATTTACCTTCGTTTGATTATTGTATCGTAAGCAACAACGCTGTTCACGATTTGGTAACAATTCAGAAACAGTTGAAGTTTAAGAAACTGATTATCGATAGCAGCAACTCTTACTACGTTGCCGATGGTTTGTTGAAGAGAAGTCAAGCGAATAAGATTGATGTTTATTCAGTACTTCATCAGGGAGCTTATGAAGAGCTGATATAAAATGGTCATTAGACATTAGTCAATAGTAATTAGTTATTGTAAACTGATTACTATCTATTGACTATCGACCATCGACTGATGACTATTTAAAAAAATGACTACCCATGAAATACGTTGAATACGCCGTTAAGGACAGAGTTGGTTATATAACATTAAACCGACCTGATAAACGAAATGCGTTAAGCAGTGAATTGGTTGCAGATCTGAAAGAAGGTTTTGCGCTTGCTGAAAATGACGCCGCCGTAAAAGTCATTGTACTAAAAGCAAATGGCGATACGTTTTGTGCAGGTGCAGATCTTGAGTATCTGCAGAAGCTTCAGGGTTTTTCGTATGAAGAGAATCTCAAAGACTCAACAAGCTTGAAGGATCTTTTTCTTCAGATTTATTTATGTAAGAAAGTTGTTGTTGCTCAGGTACAAGGTCACGCTTTAGCTGGTGGCTGTGGACTTGTTACAGTATGTGATTTTATATTTGCAGTGCCTGAAGCTAAGTTTGGTTATACAGAAGTTAAGATAGGATTCATTCCTGCAGTTGTATTGGTATTCCTGTTGCGTAAAGTAGGGGAGTTGCGCACGCGTCATCTGTTGCTTAGTGGCAATTTAATTTTAGCCGAGGACGCACAAGGCATAGGTATTGTGAGCAGCATCTATCCCCAAACTATTATTGAAGAAGAGGTACGCAAATTCACATATAACCTCGTTAACGGGAACTCATACAACTCCATGAAGTTAACCAAGGAAATGATTACCAACGTGCACTCCCTTTCCCTGGAAGAGGCTCTTAACTATGCCGCCGAAATGAATGCCACCGCCCGCGGCTCCGAAGACTGCAAAAAAGGCATCTCCGCCTTCCTTAATAAAGAAAAATTATCATGGTGAATATTGGTCATTTGTCAAATCAGTCATTGGGGTCAATAGTAATCGTACTTCGTCAATCTGGAATCGTAAATAGTCATTTAGGATACGCTCACTAATTACTATTGACTGTTAACTATCGACTGCTGACTAATGTCTAAATGATCCGTATATTGCATAGTTGTGGAAACGCCCTTAGCTATACTTCAGCAATATTGGAAGCACAGTCAATTCAGGCCGCTGCAGGAAGATATCATTCAATCTGTTTTAAAAGGTAATGATACATTGGCTCTCTTGCCTACTGGAGGAGGTAAGTCAGTTTGTTTTCAGGTACCAGCATTAATTCTTCCAGGAATCTGTATAGTGATAACGCCGCTCATAGCCCTGATGAAAGATCAGGTTGAGCAATTAAACAAAAGAGAAATTGAAGCTGTAGCCATTCACTCAGGTATGAGCAAGCAGCAGATCGACATACTGTTGGATAATTGTATTTACGGCACTATCAAGTTTCTCTACGTTTCTCCTGAGAGAATTCAAACAGAAATTTTTCAGGCTCGTGTTAAACAAATGAAAGTTTCTCTGATTGTTGTAGACGAGGCCCATTGCATCTCTCAATGGGGTTATGACTTTCGTCCGTCGTATCTGAAAATTTCCTTGCTTCGTGAAGTAATGCCTTCAGTTCCTGTTATTGCGCTCACTGCTACTGCAACGGTAAAGGTGAAGGAAGATATTATAGCGCAGTTAAAATTCAGAACTGCACACCAGGTATTTCAGAAATCATTCGTGCGCGAGAATCTCTCTTTCGTAGTACGTAAATCAGAAAACAAAGAAAAGAGATTGCTGGATGCTTTATCAAAAGTTAAAGGATCAACTATAATTTATGTACGCTCCAGAAAAGCAACAGAAACACTTTCATCCTGGCTTGCTGCAAGATCTATCAGCGCAACATTTTATCATGCTGGTTTGAGTTTTGGTGATCGTGTTAAACGACAGGAAGATTGGATTCAGGATAAGTGCCGGGTAATGATAGCAACCAACGCCTTTGGTATGGGCATTGACAAGCCCGATGTGAGGATGGTGATTCATCTTGATCTTACAGAAAATATTGAGTCGTATTACCAGGAGGCGGGCCGTGCAGGTCGTGACGGACAGCGATCTTTCGCGTTGATATTATATCATGAGGGCGATATTGTCAGTTTGAAAACTAAAGTTGAACAATCACAACCTTCGTTGGATTTTCTTAAGAAAGTTTATCAGGCCATTTCAAATTATTATCAGCTGGCATTGGGCAGCGCCGAAGGCGAAAGTTTTGATTTTGATCTGCCCGTGTTCTGTGATCAATTTGGTTTACATGCCACTGAAGTTTACAATGCGCTAAAGAAATTAGAAGAGGAGGGACTCATTCAGTTTAATGAGAGTTTTTATAGCCCATCCGTTGTTCATTTTACAATGGACAAACTCGCTCTGTATACTTTTCAGGTTGCCAACGCCAGGTTTGATCCGCTTATTAAAATGATGCTGAGGTTATATGGAGGCGAATTGTTTTCTGGCTTTATCAGAATTTCAGAAGCCTATCTCGCTAAAGCAATTCAGATTTCAGTGAAGGATACTAAAACTCTGCTGACACAACTTCATGAATTAAATGTTATTCTATATCAACCTGCTAAGGATAAGCCACAGCTAAATTTTATCATGGCCCGACAGGATGCAGCAAATTTACCTGTTAATAAAAGCAGGCTTGCCGAAAGAAGAGAGCTGTCACTGCAAAAGATGAATGCCATGATTCAGTTGGTTTCTTCAAAAGATCATTGCCGTATGCAACTTATGCAGGATTATTTTGGTGAAGTGACAAACCAGGAATGTGGCATATGTGACGTTTGTATTGATAAACGAAAAAGTGAAAATATTTCGACTGTTCACGAAATCAGGCAGGAGATTTTAACTAACATTTCAAAACAAGCCATGTTGATAGAAGAATTGGAAGACCGGATATCTCCGCAGGACCATGAATTGTTTATCGACATTATTCGTGATTTAGTAGATTCAGGGGAGATTGAATATGATCCATTTTGGAAATTGCGTAAGCCTGTAACAAAATGAGATACTCAAGTGTTTTATAATAATATTTCTGTTATGAAAAGAATTGCCAAGCGTATTTTGGAAATCATTTTATATGTTCATGTAATATTATTTTTTGCTTTAGTTCTGACGCATTGCTCGTTTACTCATTTTGCCAAAATCTCCTATGCTGCTGCAAAAAAGAATAAGCCATTTGATGTTATCATCGTTCCGGGTATTCCTTATGTAGAGGGTGAGACAAATGAGGTGATGAAGATGCGTGTGTTTTGGGCCAAGCATTTATACGACAGTGGTTACGCAAAGAATATTATTTTTTCCGGGTCATCGGTTTACAGTCCTTATGTAGAAGGTATCGTTATGAAAATTATGGCCGATTCATTAGGTATACCACCTGATCATTCATTCTCGGAGACAAAAGCTGAGCATAGCACTGAAAATGTTTACTACTCATGGAAGATGGCCAGAGATATGGGCTTTAAAAAAATTGCCCTGGCTACTGATCCATATCAGGCAGGTTTGTTACGTGGATTTGTAAAAGAGTATTGTCCCGGAGTCAAATCTATACCTATTATTTTCGGCACGATGAATATGGGAAATATTAAGTTGCCCGTTGTAAATGCCCAATCTGCTTTTGTGAAAGATTTTGTTTCTATAACAGAACGTCAGACTTTATGGGAACGCTTTAGAGGCACACGTGGAAGACGAGTAAGAGAAGAAGTTAGGGCTGAACTTAAAAAGAAGAAAAAACAAAAACAGGAAGAGGCATCGACAAATTAGCCTCATCCTAGACTGTCTCCAGAGAAGAAGGATTTGGAACGAGGTCTACTCTTTCTTTTTCAAAAATATTTTATGATATAATGTTAACCTTCCTATATCACGCGAATAATATCCTTTGTTGCTGGCTCTTTTCTGAACGATGTGTAAATATCCCACTTCAACCGATATTTTTTTACTCAATACAAATTCTGTAGCTGCATAGATTCTATTTTGATCAAACGTATTGGCGCGGTCATTATACATCACTTCATCACTCGCTTTAAAAATATATTTATCGTTGAGTTTGTAGCTTAGTTGTGACCTGAAACGAAATCTGAAATTGAAATTGTAACCATCCTCCAACTCTGTTTTGGCTTTATTAACCTGACGTATGTAACGTTCATCAACACGAACACGCTCCTGGAATTTTAATTTTTTAGTAAGGGGAATGTGATATGTCAATTCCTGAAAAGGACGAATCTCTGGTGTAACTACTTTGTATCCGTCTTCAGGTATCTGAGCGTAGATCCATGAAAAACTACAACCCACAGCAGGTTCAAAATTCTTTATCAGGTAGTGAAGATGTGTGTGGGCAATTAATTGATTTTGAACATCCGGGTTTATAAATCGGCGATTGTCAACTTCATTTATCCAGCTTAGCCTCTCATTGAAGTAGATCTGGTTGAAATAACGAATCCAATAAACTTTTTGGTGCAACGTCTTGCCTTGCGAATAAGCAGTACTCGTTAATGCACCAAGTAAAAAACAGATGGTGGTCAGTCTTTTCATGGGCTATTTAAAAAATTACTATGGTGCTAGATTAATAAATCCTGTTTCAGTTAGGAGTTTAGTTTAATAATTAGAAATTGATTTTGATATTATTTAACGAGTAATTCTCGGGCGTTTTCTAATGCAACCTTTGATGGTTTTTCGCCTCCGATCATTTTTGCAATTTCTTCTATGCGTTCATCGCGACTTAGTGTTTTAATAGCACTTACTGTTTTGTGATCTGAATTATTTTTAAATACATAAAAATGGCTATCACCTTTTGCCGCAATTTGTGGAAGATGCGTGATGGTAATCAGTTGATGTTTGGCGGCCATCTCCTTCATCATACTGCCAAGCTTAATGGCAATCTCTCCTGAAATACCATTGTCAATTTCATCCAGCACCAGCGTAGGCATAGAGGTTTTTTCAGCCATAACATATTTTACGCAAAACATTAGTCGTGAAAATTCACCGCCTGAAGCTACCTGCGTAAGAGGCTTTGTTGCAATGCCTTTATTAGCACTAAATAAAATTTCAATTTTATCAATGCCGTTGGACGTTGCTTCTGCTTCCTGTTGTTCAATGTTCAGGTTGGCTTCAGGTATCCCCAGTTCACGCAGAAGTTTTATAATCTGTTGGCAGATCGGTGTAAATACTTTTTTCCTTGAGTCGCTTAGTTTTGTACCAACTTTTTGAAGTTGAGTAGCTGCTTTTTGATAAGCACTCTCAGCATTTGCAAGAGCTTCATCAAGGTTAGACGTTATATCAGCTTTGCGCTGAAGATCTTCCTGAAGGGTAAGCAGTTCTGTTAAATTGGCTGCCTTATGTTTTTTTAACAGGCGATATACAGAACTGAGTTTTTCCTTCACCAATTCAGCACGCTCCGGATCGAATTCAATATTATTTTCTTCGCGCTCTACTTCATTGAGAATGTCATCCATTTCAATGAGCAAGCTTTCCAGGCGTTGATGCAACGAATCATAAGATTGCGAATAGTCGCTGATATTTTGAAGATGACCTTTTGCTTCAGCAATAGCATTACGAGCCGCGAACTCAGAGCGACTTACTAACTCTAATACCTGATTGAATCTGCTTTTTATTTCTTCCGCATGCTCTGATATTTTCAACTCTGACTCAAGAGCGTCTTGATTTATTTCGTCAAGCCCCGCCTTTACCAATTCATCCAGTTGAAAGCGAATATAGTCAGCCTCCTGTCGCAGGGTTTCTGCATCGCGGGTAAGGTTTTCAAATTCCTTTTTACTCTTTAAGAACGCTGTCCAGCACTCAGCATATTCATCTTGTAGTTTTTGATTGCTGGCGTATGTGTCTATTAATCTTAATTGAAATGTCTGGTTGCCAAGTTGAAGGGTTTCGTGTTGCGAGTGGATGTCCATGAGCAGACTTCCAATCTTTTTCATCACGTCAAGCGTAACGGGTGTGTCGTTAATGAAAGCTCTCGATTTTCCTCCAGGACTTATTTCACGACGTAGCACTGTCATGTCATCATAATCCAGATCTTCTGTCTTAAAGATTGATTTGAGTTTGTATTCAGCAATACTAAAAACTCCTTCTGTTACACATTTTTCATTCTCATCCCACAACGCTTTTGAGTCGGCACGATTTCCCATAAGCAAGCCCAAGGCACCAAGCATAATGGATTTTCCGGCGCCTGTTTCTCCGGTAACGGCGTTAAGGTGAGCAGAAGGTTCAAGCTCCAGGTGCTTGATTAAAGCATAATTTTTTATCGTAAGATGTTTCAGCATCAGACTAGCTCGTCGAAGTAAAGTTCACTGATTTTATTCAGTTCAATAGATAGTTTTTTTAATCGCATGTTAATGATCGTAATACCACTTTCCGAAAGCTTACTCAGCTCACCAGGAAAGACATTACCATCATGCAGCACAATATTAATTTTTTTGCCGAGAAACTCCTTCATCCGGATTTTAATTTGATTCGGATCGCTTAATCTGATTTGTTTTGTGCCCACGATTAAAGATAAAAAAGAAGTATTGATTTCAGATAAAAATATTAGTTCTGAATCATCTTGTCGTACATTCTGTTGGAAGGATCGATAGCCACAATGATGTCGTAGGCCTGTTTTCTTATCTGAAGGTTGCCATCCGAGAAAAGATTTGTGATCTCTTTTCCTTTAGCATCAAAAAAACTGATCACAAGAATCGAACTTGGGTTGATGTCCCTAACTTTTTTAATATCCTTTAATCCCTTCAGGATAATTTCTCTTCCCTGATCAGGGTTTTTATCGAATGTATCCATGGCAAGCCTGTGATAGGAGTAAACTGCTTTTCTGAGGTCTACCATTTGTGAGTTGTTCAAGTTTTCCTGAAGCCAATACCGGTTTCTATTGCTCCCCAATGATTGCCATCCCGGACGATTTGATGATTGTGCATTGTTAACAACGGCCAACGCTTTTTGAAAATAAGGCGTGCCACCCAATTCACTAAATGAATCGTAGTCCATACCAATAATCACATAAGCATAAAACGCTAGCATGGATGTCAGGTTTGTGGTATAGGTATTATCATTATATTCTAATGGCTGAGATTCGATGTATTCAAATTCCCAATCTCGATCAGCAAAATTAAACAGCTGACTGGTATAGTTTGTATTATAGATTGGTCTAGCGGAACGTACTTGTACCGAAGCTGAAAAGGAGCCAATAGCAGGCATTCTTGTAATCGTAATAAGCATGCTGCAATTGATCTTTTCATAATTCTTGAAATTGTCAGGAGTCCACTTACGGGTATTCATAAATTGTTCAAGACCCGTCTTCATGTCTTTAAAAACATTTCGATCGGTTGTCTGAACTTGTGTGGAGTTGATGGCTACTGTACAATTAAGTTCCTGTGCCTGGCTTAGCATAGGTAAGCAGGTGAGGTACAGAAGTATGATGATTAAGATACTACGCATGAAGGTTCTCAATAATGGCTGAAACGATATCATGGGCAACTTCCTTTTTATCCTTCAATTCAAACGACTGGGGTCCATGATTCTTACTAATGATTGTAACTTTGTTTGTATCGTGTCCAAAGCCGGCACCTTTGTCATTAAGTGAATTGAGCACGATAAGATCAAAGTTTTTTGACTCCAGCTTCTTTAACGCGTTGACCTGTTCATGTTCGGTCTCTAATGCGAAACCAACAATGAGCTGTCCATTGTGTTTTAGTTTACCTAATGAAGCCGCTATGTCAGTTGTCTTGGTAAGTTCAAGCACTAAATTTTCATCTTTCTTTTTAATCTTCTGATCAGCTACCTGTGCCGGACGATAGTCAGCTACTGCTGCTGAAAGCACTGTAATATCAGTTTCATTAAAAGCAGACAAGCATGCTTTATACATTTCCTCAGCTGAGGTTACTTTGGTAGTAGTGATCCCTGCATGTTCTGTCGACAGATGCGTAGGACCGGAGATAAGCTTAACGGAAGCGCCTTCATTTGCCAATGCTTCAGCAATAGCAAATCCCATTTTTCCACTGGAGTGATTACCGATAAAACGAACCGGATCTATTGCTTCATAGGTTGGGCCAGCAGTAACGAGTACTCTTTTACCTGAAAGTTTTTTTGTAGTGCTAAAAGCATCCTTTAGGTGCGAAACAATTTCTTCGGGCTCGGCCATTCTGCCAGAACCAATAAGGCCACTGGCTAATTCACCAAAGCCGGGTTCAATCACCTGATTGCCGAAATTTTTCAATTTGCTAAGATTTGCTTGCGTTGATGGGTGTTGCAACATATCCAGATCCATAGCAGGCGCAACATGAACCGGACATCGGGCCGACAAATAAACTGCTAACAATAAATTATCACACAAGCCATTGGCCATCTTTGCCAATGTGTTAGCACTGGCTGGAGCAACAACCATAGCATCAGCCCATAGCCCCAACTCAACATGGTTATTCCATTGACCTGATGCGTCTTTAGCAAAATCTTTGAGTACCGGATTTTTAGATAATGTGGCCAGCGTTAATGGTGTGATAAAATCACAGGCCGAAGATGTCATGATGACTTTAACATCAGCGCCCTCTTTAACAAGAAGGCGGATAAGGAGAGCGGATTTGTACGCGGCAATGCTGCCACAAACACCCAGAATTATTTTTTTGCCATTCAGCATACGGGTATAAAGTTAGCTGTAACGCGCGTGCTAATTGCAATGTTAGCGACAAAGTATCCATAAAAAGGCCAGATGATCACAGGCCTTTTTATGGAGTTATTTTGTTAAAGCTCTTGCTTCTCGTCAGTTTCGTTACGGAAACGGTGATTCAGCTTGCCTTCAATAAATTCTTCAGTTGCAGAATTTGTTGGCTTAGGCATGCGCTCATAGAATTTAGAAATTTCTATTTGCTCTCTGTTTTCAAATACTTCTTCCAGGTTATCTACAGTTGTAGCAAATTCAGCAAGCTTGTTGTTCAACTCTTCTTTCAGGTTAACAGCAATTTGTCTGGCGCGTTTAGAAATAACCACTACCGATTGGTATAGGTTGCCGGTTTGTGCGGCGATTTTATCAACATCGCGGGTGATTATAGATGATTGTACAGCCATAGTGTTATGAATTATTGTTCTTTTTCGTTTTTGTTAATTTAGTAAGACTATCTGCATAAAGCTTTTCAGCATCTACCAGAAAGTTGCTTTGAGGATATTTATCTAAAAACTCTTTGTACACTTCTATTACTTCTGTGTAGCGTTCGTTTTGTTTTGAGTAAATGCTCTGCAAGGCTAATTTATAACCTGCCAGAATGGTAAGGTAGTAGGCCTCCTCAACATATTTAGAATCAGGATAGTTGTTTCTGAAATTATTGAATGAAACCATCGCGGCTTTGTAGTAACGCATTCTGAAGTAAAGCTTGGCGTTGGCGAATCCTTTATTTTCCAGTTTTTCCTGAGCAGCAACAATAACTTCAATTGCCTGATCCTTGAATTTACTGTTAGGGTAGCGGTTCAAAAACTCCTGCATGGCAGCCATTGCATCAATGCTGCTGGACTGATCCAGATTGAAATTAGGGGATGCTTTGTATAATGATAAGGCATACATATACCTGGCTTCTTCAGCTACTGAACTGCGACCGTATGTCTCAAAGAACGTCTTGAATTGTTCAGAGGCCAGCAGGAAAAAACTCATATTAAACTGGCAATAGGCCTGATTAAATTGCACTTTTTCACCTTCGGGCAAACCACGTACGACGGGCAAAATCTGCTCAAACAGGGTCGATGCCTTCAAATACTTCTTTTTAGCGAAGTAATCCAGCCCAGCCTGGTATTTTACATGCCAATCAGGGTTTTTCTCAATTCTCCTGAATTTACTGCATGAAAATCCCACTAAAAGGACCAAAACATAAAACGCAATAGCAATTTGTTTCCGCATAAGCCCGCAAATATAATACAAGTGAACTGAACTGTAAAACGCCTTTTTTGGCGATTTATTTGAGCCTCACAAAAGCCAACTAGCCCTTAAATAGGGCCTTATGTCTTACTGACTACTTTGGGCTTGTGATATTTCTCATAATTAGTTAAAAAATCACCCAGTTTTTCAATGGGCACCTTCTTGCCAATGATCTTTTTCTTATCGTCAAGCACATACAAAGTAGGAGTGCTTGGAGCGTCATAAAGTTGCTGATAATGACCTACGGCACTATAGTAGAAGTTTACTGTAACCCAAGGCATTTTCATCTCTTTAATAAACTCCTTCATTTTTGTCATCGAAGTATCGGTGCTTACGGCAAATACCTCCAGGTTATACTTAGCTTTATCTTTTGTGTAGAACTCAACCAGTTTTGGAGTTTCCTTTCGGCAGTGACCGCATTCAGGAGAAAAGAAAAATACGATAGTGTATTTGTTCTTAATATTATAAAGAGACTTTAATTGATCATGCGAGTCTTTCATGATCAGATCAGGAGCTGTTTTACCCAGCATACTTAACCGAACGCGATCGGCATAATCTTTTAAGTTCTTCTTCATTTTGTCATTTGCCCAAAAGTCCATGGCTCCAGTAGCAAAGTACTTATCATAGAGATCAACAAAAACCTCATCAAGTCCCATGATCTCTGGCGTCTGGTATTTTATCATGCAATGCCACAACAGATACTTGAAAGTTTCCTGATTTGGTTTTGCCTTGGCCACCATTTTATCAATGGCTTTTACGACAGAATCACGTTGAGGAACATAGAGTTTATCAAGGTATTCATCTACTTTTTGATTGTACAATGGTTGAGGTAATCTCAGTAGTGCGTCATCAGCCAAATCGAAATAATCAAAGAAGTGCTCTCTGTACCATTTCAACTGAAAGGTAGAATCAATACTTCCGTTAGCTTTTTTTGGAGGATCAGGAATCTTAACGGCCTTGTTGGCTTTGAAGAGTTTAGCGGTGATGGTAGTTGGATATTTAGTAATGACATCTTCCTGATAGGCCGTTACTTTATCATTTATCTTAGTGAATGCAGCGCGGGCATCTTTCTTTTTGTCTTCTGTTAAGGTGCTGTCGTTGACAACTTTTAAATAAGGATCAGCTTCCTTGTGTCGCTCCATATTGAAGACCATGTTTTCGAAAAACAACTTGTTGTCCTGGTCGTTTTTAACCTTCATGTCTTTAATGTAGTCGGCAGTTGAGGTCTCCATGCTGAAGTTCTGATTGGCTCCAACAACGAGTTCAAAGATTTTAGTTTTGTCAAGCACGAGCATGTACACGCCGTGAAGCAATGGTTGCTTGCCTTCGAAGGTGAATTCGCCTTTGCTATCAACCTTGGCGGTGTCGCGAACAAAAGTACTTTCACCGTAGTAGTAACCTAAATAGGCGGTGGTATCGTGAAGGCCTTGTATTTTAAAATGAATTTTATATCCGGTTTGTGCATGGGCCACTAACCCTATACCCAAGAAGCAAAATAGAAAGAGATGAATACGCATAAAGCTTAATTTGTGGCTAATTTCTTAAAATCAAACATTTTTTCAACGTAATTAATGAGCCGTAGTGTTATTTAGTGACCTTTTAACAATTTATTAAGATAATTAGATCGTATTCTCGCTCGAGTTTAGATCAATGATGACCAGATGAGGGCATAAAGTTGTAAATCATTTTAAAATAGCTGAAAATACAAATTGTGTATTCGGGGTTTAATTACTAAAATTGCGCTCCCATTTCGGGCCCTTAGCTCATTCGGTTAGAGCACCTGACTCATAATCAGGTGGTGGCTGGTTCGATTCCAGCAGGGCCCACTTTTTTAACCTTATAACACTTCCCTTGAAGGACGGCGAAATCAAAAACCTGATATTTGATCTTGGAGGTGTTATTCTGGATCTGTCTGTTCCGCATACGCTGCAAGCGTTCTCAACCTTATCGTCACTTCCTCTAGATGAAGTAAAACATAAATTCATTACCTCTCCCGAATTTGAATCATATGAGAAGGGAGGAATTTCAGATGTTGAATTCAGAGAGTTTGTAAGAGAGGTGTATCATGTAAAAGCAACTGATGCTCAGATTGATCTCTGCTGGAATGCCATGTTGCGTGGAGTGCCTCTAATTAAAACTGAGCTTCTCAGTCGGTTAATGAATTCTTACCGGGTATTTCTGCTGAGTAACACGAATGGAATTCATCTTGATTTCATTAATAATGTTATACTTCCAAGAGATGTTAAGACTACATCACTCGATCCGTTTTTTCATCGCACATATTATTCTCATTTGATGCGCATGCGGAAGCCTGATGCTGAAATCTATCTTGCCGTGCTGGCAGAAAATAAGTTGAACGCAAACGAGACACTGTTTCTGGATGACAATAAGTATAACATTGAAGGTGCTGCCGCCGTTGGTATTAAAACTGTACACGTTACTACACCTGATTTAATACTGGATTATTTTCATGAATAAAGATCAACGGAGAATTCTCCTGCAGGCATTCTTATTTTTAGCTACTGTATTTACAACCACATTCGCAGGTGCAGAGTTTGTTTCAACAAAGCCTTTGATTGATAAAGCTGGTTTTCACTGGGACAGCTTCGTTATTGGTTTTCAATACTCCATTCCATTTTTGCTGATACTTACAACGCATGAATTTGGGCATTACTTCACAGCGATGTATCATAAAGTAAAAGCGTCTTTACCTTTCTTTATTCCCTTTCCTTTTTTTCTCGGGACATTAGGAGCTGTTATTGTTCAGGAAAAACCTGCTGCTAAAAAACAAAGTTTTGACATTGGTGTCGCCGGACCACTTGCTGGGTTTGTTGTCGCTATGGCGATTCTTATTTACGGATTTACCCATCTGCCACCAGCAGATTATATTTTCCAAATTCACCCGGAGTATAAACAATACGGATTGGATTATGCAAGTCATGTTTACAAAGGTGGAGAAGGTGTGTTTGATTTATCAGTTGGTAAAAATCTGATCTTTCTGTTGTTAGAAAATCTTGTGGAGGATCCAACACGTATACCTAATCCACATGAAGTAATGCATTACCCATTACTCTTTGCTGGTTTTATATCACTAATTTTTACGTTTCTTAATCTGATGCCTATTGGGCAACTAGATGGCGGACATGTTCTCTATGGTTTGATAGGACATGCTCGACATAAAAAGATAGCTTCTGTAATTTTTATTATCTTTTTATTCTATGCGGGTTTGGGTAATGAATATATCAATCCTTATAAACCTGCAAATGATTTACTATTATCGATATCAATTTATGTGGCCTTTCTCTATCTGGCATTAACAGGATTGAAACAACCATTAATTGATACAATTATGTATGCCGTAGTTATGTTTGGTTTGCAGTTTTTGCTGGCTAAGTTCTTCCCTCATATTCAAGGCTATTCAGGATGGTTACTCTTTGCTTTTATCCTTGGACGATTCATTGGAATTGAACATCCTCCATGTGATATTGAAAAACCGCTTGACACAAAGCGTAAACTGATGGGTTGGTTAGCGTTGCTTATTTTTTTATTGTGCTTTAGCCCTGCGCCATTGGTAATAGCTTAATACCAATTACTTCACAATTATCTTTTTTGTTTCTCGTTTGTTCTTGTATTGCAGTTGTACGAGGTAAAGGCCAGGTGCTGCTTGTAGTGAGATCTTTTTACTTTGGTCTCCAGCACTTTCTTCGGAGAAAGGTATGCGTTGTCCTGTTATGTTAATGATCTCTAGTCTATCATAAGTTCCTTTGATGAGAAATGTGCCTTCATTAGGATTGGGATAGAGACTTGTTACAATAGGAGTATTCTCAATTATGCCTGTTACGGTTGGATCATACCCAAAAACAGGTCTAATCATGAGGCTACCGTGGAGCAAGGTGTTTTGTGTCCAGGCAAGCAGTGTGTTAATAAAGATCTTATCACCAGAGTCATTGCTCTTATCAAAACCTACTTTTACAGCATCGGTATTAGATTTCTCTTGCCAGCCAACATAGAATTTGTGTGATACAACTGTATTCAAAAAGTCGACTCGCGTAAACTCGCTAAGCGCAGATTGAGGGACGGATATGGTTCTTTTGAAAAGTAAATTGCCGGGCAATCCATCCGCATCGTCCCAAACCAGTATGGTTGTAGATTGATTCTTCGAGATGCCGAGATCGGGGAAATATATATCAGCACCAATTAACGTATCGGTAACAGTACCGATATCAAATTGCAGTGCCGCCATATCTCCAATGGTGGCCAGCTCTGTTGAATACTCTGCAGTACTGTCATCATAGGCGTAGTAATCTGCTAGTGTGAAATGGGCAGTTAAAGTGTCGTTTACTTGTCTATCGAAAGGGAATTTTTTATTAAAGGCAACTGTGTCTTCGTTGTCTTTTGTAAGTAAACTATACTTAACATCAATGATAATTTTTTCAGCTAATGAATCGAAGTAGGTTTGACTGACTGATTTTGTCATATCAGCAAAATTAGATAGCGTGTCAAATTTGTGACTAACAGTTTGATACGGTGATAGAAAAGGATTAAGTGTACTGTCTAATTCTATAAAAAAAATTGAGTTACTGTTACTAGTGTTATTAGAGTAATACTTATGAAAAACAAAATCTGAAGCGAAGGAAGCAATACGGCTACCTTCCTGAACGCCAGATAAATTTTTATACGTGAAAGCCAAGCTATCAATCAGATTGTTTTTTTTGAAATGTGAAATCGGCATCGCACGGTAAGGTCCAAACAACGGCGTTATTTCGTTTATAAAAGCCCGATCAGGAAATGAAGGATCATTTGCTACTCGTAATTTATTCAGGTAAACATAATCAATATTCCATGTATCAAATGGCCCAGACTTACGCCCATAGCGTGTTAGTCTGAATTGAAAATTTGATTTTCTATATATCTTGCTAGATGTCGTATCAACTTGTTGTGAATAGAAAATGAACTTGTTACGATCAGGTGTGTCACCCGGATAAAAACTTTGAATTTCAACCCACTCTAGTGAATCAAAGAACTCAAGCAACAGATAATCATTTCTGTCTGGTGCTTCGCCTTTACCCTGCCATTGATAGAAAAAACTCAAGTAGACAGAGTCCATCCCAGCAACAGATACTGTTGTGAGATCTATTGGTAAGGAAGTCATTCGATCGCTTATTCCATTGAGTAGAACCTGTGCAGAGTTATATGGGACAAATATTGAATCCATACCATCAAATGTTGCTACATAAATAGAAGGAGGATCAATAGCCATTGAATTATTAATGAAAACAGATTCACTGTTTTGCCAAAGTTTTTTATTAGCTGTAGGCTTGCCAAGGGAGTCTAGTGAATAGCTCGAAAAATCATCCCAGAAGGGTAGGGTAAGCGGTACATCCGTTTTTATCCGACCGCTCTTTTTAGATACTGAAACTGTTTGGTGTGTTGGCTTTGAAATAGATTGAAGTCGTAATTGAGCATAGGAAGTTGCTGAAAAGAAGATACAACAGAAGACCAGAACGGCCTGACTGATGGTATACAACTTTCTATGCTGTAACGTAGACTTACATATCATCCTCATCCGTTAAGGGGGTTCCGGGTTTGCCTATCCAGAGATCAACGACGTCGCCTACTTTAATATTTTCATCAGGCTCAGGTTTTTGCTTGAGAATCACAGGACTTCCATCCAGTGTATCGCCAACAAGTGTTATTTCACCTAAGGTCAGGTTAGAACCAAAAATCAAAACTTTGGCATCATCAAAACTATTTCCAATAAGGCTTGGCACTTTAAATTCTGTGCTGCCACCATCGCCTACAACAAGGTCAATGGAAGAACCCTTAGCAATACGTTCATTAGGTTGAATTTTTCGTCCCTGGTATCGCATTTCTTTAACAGTAGGGAACGGCCATGATACTAAATGAATCCTACCGCGTTTTAATTCATTGGCTTTAAGAATGGCGTCAGCACCGATAATGGAAACATCAACCAGGTTGGGCATGGGCACTGTTGGTGGGTTGATGCGGTTAACGGAAACATATATTTTTCTATTCTCCTTTACCTTGGCACCGGCTGATGGATATTGTTTCAATACTGCCAGCGGAGGGTACTTATCTGAATATGATGAATCGTTTACTTCATAACGCAAGTCATGTTTCGCCAGAAAGGCTTCAACTTCTTCTATGTTTTTTCCTTCAATGTTAGGCACCGTAATGGTTTCGCCATGATTGGTAACGTTGGGCAGATACGCATAAAAATATAATACACCCAGAAATACAATGATACCGATTGCCACTGCAAAATGGATCAGCATTGCGCCTAATGTATTTTTTGATAGTAGTTTCTTGAAATCAATACTCATTGTAAGATGCCTTTGTTACAAATATACAACCCTTAAAATTTAAGCGACGACTGAAAATCGCGCTCAATGCGTTTACTCCGGTTGTACCGTTCTAATGCAAGGTCGAGAAGTTTAGTGATGAGTTCAGAAAAACCAATTCCACGCTCTTTCCACATCATAGGAAACATACTGGAGTTGGTAAAGCCTGGTATGGTATTAATTTCGTTTACATAAACCTTTCCATCCTTATCAAGGAAAAGATCAACTCTTGAAAAGTCCTGACAGTTCAGTGCCAGGAAAGATTTTACAGAAACATCTTTTATGCGATCTATTGTAGAGGCATCAAGCTTGGCAGGGACGTCAATTCGTACGGCATCCGGATCAACATACTTGGCGTCGAAAGTATAGAACTCATACTTACTGCTGATCACAACTTCACCAGGATTAGATGCCTGTGGTGGATAGTTCCCAAGGATTGCACATTCAATCTCACGACCCGTAATAAACTCCTCAATAATCATAGCGTCATCATATCGGAAAGCCTCCTCAACGGCAACCTCAAAATCTTTTTCATTATTCACTTTTGATACGCCAACAGATGAACCAAGGCTTGCTGACTTTACCATGAAAGGCAAACCAAGTGTCGATGATATTTCTGAAAAGCTTATTGATTCTTTCTCGGTGAAATTATAGGTTAGAAAACGTGTAACAGGCAGGCCTGCATCTTTTAATAATCGTTTGGCAATTATTTTACTCATAGAGAGAGATGAACCAAGTACTCCCGTTCCTACCATGGGTATATCCATAGCTTTAATCATTCCCTGAATGCTGCCATCTTCTCCATCTGTACCATGAAGCACAGGAAATATGATGTCAGCTTTGATACGATCTCCTGTCGACAGTAAAAGAAATCCAGGACTGTGAGGATCAAGGATAAGACCCAATGCCTTGCCTTGTTCAATGTCCTTGCTCACTGTATTATTTAGAAACCACTGTCCCGACTTGCTTATGCCTATGGGTAGAACCTCAAAGCGCTCCTTATCGAAATTTTCAAATATGTTTCTGGCTGAGTTAACAGACACTCCATGTTCAACTGAACGACCTCCGTAAAGAAGGGCAACTTTTTTCTTAGTAGGCATTTTGCATTTTTTTCCGCCTTAAAGATATTAGATACTTGTCAATTTACGAAGTAAGATTTACGAGGTACGACTTATGTGTTTTGTAGCCCTCGCCAAATCTGAAATCCAAAATCTGAAATTTGAAATCTCCTGCCTATTTGCTCACAAAAACCTTTTGAGTATAAGATCCCTCATTGGTTCGGAGCTTAACGATGTACAGACCACTGGAAGCATCATCCAGCGTTACGCCGTAACTTTGATTTAAGGTGTACTCGTATGCTTTTGAGTAAACAACGCGGCCCAGTAAATCCACCACATCAATCATGGCTGTCTGTTGTTCCTGCAATGTAAATGTTACTGAGAAGTCAGTGCTTGAATTACTTTCCTTATAGATTGCAAAAGCACGTGCGGTTTGCAGGGGAGTATCATCATCACTGGCATAGAATTCAATATTATCCAGGTATAAGTTGTTGCCATTCTGATTCGTCATGACAAAGGCAAGTCTTACTTCTTTCTTGCCTGCCATGGCATCAAGATTTATAAATTCTCTTGTCCAGTCAGTACTCTGCGTTGGCTTCCAGCTAGTTGTTGTTGTCTGGCTTGATAATTCGTAACTCTTGTCATAGAGTACCTGGTCAAAAGCATTGCCGCAGCCTGTGGAGGCTATTACTCTCAACTCATCAACAGACGATTCATTGATTACATACGAACGGTCAAAGAAAACACTGGCCGTGGTTGCATATGAAAAATCAAGTAACGGACTGATAAGCCAGGCTTGTTCGCCAATATCATCATTACCGAAATCATTGACATACACAGCTTTTTTATGATTGCTGTCAACCTCAATGCTTTTCCATACTTCTCCATCACCCGGAGTTATAGATGACCACGTTGCTGGAATGCCAGAATCAAAATTCTCGCGTAGCGGTATAACGATAGAGTTTATATTTGAAGCAACAGTTACTGTTTTCTGATCATTGGCGCTGTTGGTATCAGCAGTACTGCTGTTGTTAACATTGGAAACACTAAAATTAATAGTGCTAGACGTTGCTAATAGTGATAATGATTCCAATGTAAGATCATAGGTATCCCCTGGGTTTAGCTGCAATCCTGATACTGTTTTATCTGGCTGCGTACTTCCATTAATATCACTTTTAACAGTAAAGGAAGTTATAGGTGATGTGCCTACATTTTTAACTGTGAGATCAGGAGTTGTTGTAGCACATGTAAGCAGTGCTGGATTATTAATTCGCTCTAGTGAGAGATCTGAGAAAATGTCATTAACCACTTGTACATTATCGATATAGATATTGTTGCCATTCATGTTGGTTCCGACAAAGGCTACCCTGATGTTACTTTTATTTTTAAACGCGCTGATGTCGATCACTTCAGTGCTCCAGTCGGATTCATTGGAGGGTGCATAGAAGAGGTTGGTAGATAACGTGGTAGCTAGTTCACTGCCTGCCTTATTATAAATTTCTGTTCCTGTTGATATGTCAGTACTACAATCTGTAAGGATAACAATGCGCAAAGCATCGGCATTATCTTGAAAGCGTGCAGCGTAGGCAACATCAAATAAAAGAAATGCATTGGTCTGACCCGTTAAATCTATAGGAGGACTAATCAGTGCATCGGATGCTGAGAGATCTGTATAGTTATAATAATTTAAAAGCATGGCTGTGTTTCCAATATGTCCATTGGGTGCAGATTGAATTTGCCATGTTAATTGACTATCGGGATTGCTGATGATCCAGTTTGAAGGTAATGTTGAGAATGTCTCTTCGTAAGGAGATGCAACAGGTATCGAATAAAGTGTGGTGATACTTAATTCGTTGTTATACACGTTACCATCGGTAGTGTTATTGGTTTGAATAACTTCAAATTCAAATAAGCTATTGCCTTCTGTAAGAGATTGTGGTGTAAAATCAACAGTCTGTGAAGCACCTAAATTGAGATTCAATACAAAGTCTTTAGTTTCTGTAACAAGCGAATTTACTTTAAGCTGAATTTTAGCAGCAGTGATAACGTTATTTCCTGAATTTGTGATTTCGAGAGATGGCGTAACTGTCGAAGAGCAGAGAGCAGAAGCAGGACTGATTATTTTTGATAAAGCAAGATCATTCGCTTTAGGCACAGGGTCAAATAATCCATGTGATGTAAGTAAGCTTGTTCTTCGGATACAATTTTCAAGCACAGTAATCATCCGGTTAACCTGGTCCGCCGTAAACATATTCATACAGGCGTCATCTGTATAGTCAAGATAATTCTGGTACATGTTATGATCACTACAGCTTGTTCGCGTTCCCGAAGGACAGCCATTGGTAGCGTCTCCCTGATCGGGTGTATCATCTACATAGTCGCCACTATTATTACAAGCGCCTCCATCATCACCCCATGTGTGGCGTAGCCCAAAGAAATGTCCTACTTCATGCGTAACGGTTCTTCCTAAATCATATCTTTTTGCTAGCTTAAAATTGCCGTCATTTTTAGTTCCAAAATATTGGTAACCTATGACAACACCATCCGTCAGTCGATTGTCAGGAGAATTTTCCAGGCCAGGAAGATTTGAAATAGGAAGCTGCGCATATCCAAGAAAGGTATCAAGATTACAAACCCAGATGTTTAAGTAGTCTTCAGCGGGCCAGTAGCTCATAGACTTTAGAGTAGCGTCGTCCGACCCGTAGTACCAGAGTGTGTCAGTTCCTTTTACCCGCACAATGCCTGTGGTTGGCTGGCCTTCTGGAGTTTGTTTGGCAAGTACAAATTCAATATTCATTTTACCTTCAACACCTTTAAATTCATCAGGCGTCAATGTAGTATCTTTATTTAATCTGTTATAGTCAGCATTCAGTACATTAATTTGTGAGATGATTTGTGCGTCCGTAATATTTGTTCTGGTGCCAACACTCTCACCATTATGAATGACATGCACAACAACGGGAACCTGGTATGTTGTTGTTTGAATTCGCTGAGTCTTTAGAAATTGCTTACGGGCAGTAATTTTTTTAGCGAGCCAGTTCTCAAACCGGTCTTCTTTCTCCTGCTTCTGATTCTTTATTAGCTTATTGGCGTATTGAACAGTGCCGCAGCGATCTTGTGCATAGCTGGAAAGCGAAAGAAGTAATATAAATGCAAAAGAAAAGCAAAGCTCTCTTTTACTGGGTAGGATTGAGGAAGGGATTCTAGCCATGCAGGAAGATAACTATTGTATATCAAACACGGTTAACGTGTGTAACCTGCAAATATTTCTGGTAGCATTAAGTTTGAGGTAAAAAGCCATTTTTTTCAAGGCTTTTAGTTTCCGATAGGTGTAAGATTAATCACTTCTACGGATTTTATTTCTGGAACTGCACGTTTGATAGCTTCTTCAACACCGGCCTTAAATGTCATGGTAGACATCTTGCAATTTCCGCAAGCACCCAGAAACTCAAGCTTCACACTATCCTGAGTAACTTCAAGAACTTTTACGTTACCACCATCGGCCTCCAGATAAGGTCTGATGCCATCAAGCGATGCTTCAATACGCTGAGTTATTTCTTCTGTCATATGTATAGTATCGGTCATACTTTTATTTCTACGCGCTCTGTTTGAGTAAAGTTAGCATTTCTTATGGCAATTTGACGGGCTAATGTTTCCGCAAGTTCCTTAAATGCCAGGGCTGTAGGTCCTTCTTTCATTACAGCAGGCATACCACTGTCGCCACTTTCGCGAATACCCTGTACAAGAGGTATTTGTCCCAGCATCGGAACATTATACTTATCGGATAAGTTCTTTCCACCACCTTGACCAAAGATGTAATACTTATTATTTGGTAGTTCTTCGGGAGTGAAGTATGCCATATTTTCAACGATTCCTAAAATAGGCACATTAATCTGTGGCTGTCTGAACATAGCCATCCCTTTATTGGCATCGGCTAGTGCTACTTTTTGTGGCGTAGTCACAATAACGGCACCGGTTACGGGCACAGTTTGTACCATTGTTAAATGAATGTCACTCGTGCCTGGAGGTAAATCAATTAATAAATAATCGAGCTCGCCCCAATCAGCATCACTGAAAAACTGTTTCAGAGCAGAGCTTGCCATAGGACCGCGCCACACCACCGCACTATCTGCAGGAGTGAGGAAGCCGATGGAGATAAGCTTTACGCCATACTGCTCAATAGGTATGATAATATTTTTACCATTAACTTGTTTTACATGAGGTTGTTGGCCCTCCGTGTTAAACATCGTTGGAATGGAAGGTCCATAAATATCGGCATCAATCAATCCCACTTTTGCTCCCGCCATAGCAAGAGCAACAGCAAGATTTGAGGTAACGGTTGATTTACCTACGCCACCTTTACCTGATGCTATCGCGATAATATTTTTAACTCCCGGCAACAGTGGCGCGTTATCGCGCAAGGTGGTAACAGACGAAGTCATAGTAATATCTATTTCAACATCTTCGCCAAAAAACTTCTCACTGGCATCCTCACAATCCTGGCGAATTTTCTCTTTTAATGGACAGGCTGGTGTGGTAAGAACAACAGTAAAGCTTATTTTTTTACCCTCGATCTTAATATCCTTTATCATACCAAGGCTCACCAGATCTCGTTTCAAATCAGGATCATTGACGGTAGCCAGTGCAACGCGTACATCACTTTCACTTAGACTCATGTGCAGAAATTAAAAATAGGACTGCAATTTAGCTAGTATTTGACTGAAACCAATAATGCTTAGAATATGGGCGGTATTGACCTGAACACATTGTCGTAATTATTAGATGTCGGTATTCTTACGGACAAGGTATTCAGTAGGCTACTAACCGGATTTATAAGGTTTTAAAAAAAAATATTTTGAACTGGAAAATAACTTTCATATCCTTAAAAAGTTTTTGACAGCATATTCATTTATGCTTTTAGCCACCTTAAATAAAGACCGATTATGACATGAACTCTCAGACTCTACACACGATTTTTTATTACAAAGACTTTATAAAGTATTCCCGCGCCTACTAGCTTTCCCTACCAAGTCAGAAGCGTTATTTCCTAACGTTGTATTTATTCAAAACAAACTAAATTATTTACCCTTAATGAAAGTAAAACTCTACTCTCTCTGTTGGATTATTTTGTTCTTTTTTGTACAAAATTCTCTGAAAGCCCAAAGTGATAATCCTATTTCAGCTGCTATTGTTTCTCAAGAAATTAATAGTGTTTCAGGAAGCTTGGCATTTAAAGTTCGCGTCTATGCCAATGATACAATTTACAACGCCTTTATAGGAAATAGTTATCCTACCGGATGGAATGTAACTGCATCAACCTCAGTTACGAAAATATCTCCCGGTCAATTTGCAGATATTGATGTTACGATTACATATCCTGTAGCAAATTTACCATTTTTTCCTGTGTCAACTTCTCTTGAAATCGACTATTGGTTAGCCCCATCTTTGCCAAATACTCGGCCGGTAACTTACACAGAAAATACAACCGGAAAAGTTTATTTCACCCCTTATAATACCGTGGAAGTCTGGAATGACGATGATTTCTATAACCTGAATAGAATCTGGTATGAAAAAGGAACATTGACGGATACTATTAGAAGATCTATTCCTAAAGAATCAATACCTGTATCAAATATTTTACCTACTGATTCAATTACTGAAGACTGGCAAGATGATTTTCAATCCATACAGGTTGCGGGTTTGCCTTATGAAGTAATGTTAAGAGGTGTTGATCCGGCTGTGATAGATTCACTTAATGTTGATGATGGTTCAGACTCAACTGTATCCGTTCCTGGTGCTAAACTCGGCTTCCATACTTTTTCTGGCACAATAAAAGGCAGGCTTGTATCCAACATTGTTAATAATTTCGGCGATCATGTTCAAATCGGACTCGCTGGTATACTGGTGAAATTAAAAGAGCGTGACAAACTCTACAATGAACAGTTTGCTGAGACGATGACAGATGCTAATGGATATTATACGTTAACATATTCAAGACTTCAAAGTCCCTTTGAAGGCAAACACATTGAATTGTTTATTAAAGTAAAATCCAAAAATAAGAATTACGATATCAAGGCACAGCATCATGTGTACGTCTCCAGTACGTATGATGAGCATACAAACATAGGATCGATGGGGACATCAGTAAATATGACGATGCCAGATATTGCCATAAATTCAGAACCTTTCCGGTTGGTTCATTGGGCAACCAAAGCCTGGGACTTCTTTGCCAGTCAAGGCATCTCCCTCTATAATGGTTTACATATAAAACCACACTATAGCAATACCAGCTTTTTCATGCCGGATGCTCTTGGTGCAGTAGATGCTGATATAGTAACAACAGGAATGAAGCTGTTAGGGCCGACAATATTTATACAATCGGATGATGGTAATTATGAATCAACCATACGACATGAGTTTGGCCATTTTGTTATGTGGTCAGTTCAGCAAAAAAGTTATATCGTTCCTTATGGCTTAAAAGGATTCAAGCACAGGTATTTCGAGGAAAATACATCGAGATTAGCATGGTCTGAAGGTTGGGCAGACGCCATTGAAATGATATTGGATGCTTATTATTGGAGCGAAGATAGTGAGTATGGAAGAAGCGAAGATGGACATTTATATGAACAACAATCAGATCAATCAACTATTACGAATGGAATTCTTTCTGAATATCATGTGGCAGGTGCTATTTATGATCTTTGGGACGGGCCTTCTAAAAATGTTCCATCTAAATTAGGAAGTCGTTGGATTGGGTTCAGAGATACATTCGAAAATGGCAGCCTGATGAGTGGTTGGTCAACCCCTGACGATACTGAACTTACTATGAATGAGATTATCAATCCGATAATTGCTCATGGCGGCATATCTGGCAAACTCACTACGATTGCAGAATACTTTGCCGCGCTTCTTACCAGTGATTGCTCAAGAAGCCATAATTTAGGCGCTGTATTCTCTCAGGATAATGTAGGGTACAATGGATTCTCATTGAATACTGATGTTATCTATACTCAGAAATCTGTTGACTATACTGGCCAGATAGCTGGTGTTTCTTTTAATTATACGGATACTTATAATCTGAATTTATATAATGGACCCAGAGTCTATGATTTTTTTACTCCATTGAGTTCACCTTTAACAGATAATTTAATTCTTAATGGAGATACCAGGAACGTAACAACAATAAGATTAAACCCCACTGGAAGCAACTCAGGTACTTTTTATACTTGTGGTGCAACTCAGGTAAGTGTTCTGACATCTAATGTAGTGCTTGGAGGGACGACTTCAACAGCCAGATTAGAAATCAGATCTGGATCAGTTTACAGAATGAGAACCGGATCGAGTCTCACCATAAATAATAATTCAACACTGTATATTGGTTGTGGTGCCGAATTGATTTTTGAGCCGGGCGCAACTATTACGCTTGTTGGTTCAAACTCAAAAATAATTATCGATGGTAAGTTAACGGTACTTCCCGGTGCAACATTCAGTTATCCTTACACAACGCAAACTCCCGTTATAACAGGAGCAAGTCCGTTGCCTTTAACGGGTTCTACCTATAGCGTTAATTTGTTAAATGCAGATTCATATACGTGGACAGCTCCTTCAGGATGGAAAATAAACGGTCAATCAAATACACTTACCGTTGCTGGTTCAGGAGGATCTTCTGTAACTATTTTACCTGCTGTGTGTGGTTTATCGGGCCAGATTTGTGTCGCTGTAACAGGGTGTGCAAATTCATCAGGGTGCAAAACGATTTCAACAGCAGCATGCTTGAATGATGCTTTAAATTTTGATGGTAGCAATGATCGTGTAAGCATTCCAGAAAAGAATGGCCGACTCAATCTTGGTACAGGTTCATTTGTCATTGAAGCTTATATTAAATCAAATGCTTCGGGCAGTGTAAGATCACTCGTATCAAAAAGAACTTTTGCAAGTGGCTCTTCGTCTGACGGTTTTCTTTTCGGAACGTGGTCTGATGGCAGACCTTTTATCCAGATGAAAGGTACTCCTAATATTTTACCTCCTTCTGGTTCA
>DATJHZ010000196.1:0-28695 GCA_035493595.1 Cyclobacteriaceae bacterium
GGTGATTTGGAAAAAGCAGTTAGCATGGGTGCAAATAGTTTTGAAACATTTGCCAACCTTGGCAATGCAAAATTCAGAATGGATAGCTATCGCGATGCTATTACTAATTATGACAAAGCCATTGCTACAGGCAAAGCTGATGCTGTACTTTATAACAATAGAGGCAAAGCAAAATTCAATCTTCAGGATTACAAAGGCTCATTGCCCGACTTTGATAAGGCTATCGAATTGAAATCAGGTTACGATAAAGCCGTTGAGAATCGTGCGGAAGCTCGCTACAAGTTGCAGGATTGGAAAGGCAGTGTTGCCGATTTTGAAAAGCTTCTATCCAGTGGCCGTGCCGATGTTGAGATTTATCAGAAAGTGGGTACTGCTAAATTCGCGCTCAACGATTACAAGGGAACAGCTGATGCATTAAATATAGTAGCCAATAAAAGTGTTAAAGATAAAGATGTATTTCGAATGCTTGGCCTTAGCCTGGCACAACAAGGTGATTGTGCAGGGGCAGTGAAAAGTCTTTCAGCCGCTGTGTCAATGGGTGTGAGTGATAAGGACGTATTTAATCAACTAGGTACATGTCAATATAAAAACAAAGAGTATCCTGCAGCAATAGAGTCATTAAGCCGTGCTATCAACTCGGGCATAAGCACCAAAGAAGTTTTTCTTTATAAAGGAAATGCAGAGCTTGCTCAAAAAGATAATGATAATGCCTTAAAAGATTTAGAGAAGGCTGTATCACTTGGTGTCAACGATACTGAGACGCATAAGAACATTGGCGATATCCGCTTTGTGAAAAATGATTTTGCTGGTGCAGTAAAAGCGTATGACGCTGCTATCTCACTATCTGCTACAGACCCTGTTATGTTTAACAACAGGGGTAAAGCGAAATTTAATCTGCAAGATTATAAAGGTTCTATACCCGACTTTGATAAAGCACTTGAATTAAAACCTGGTTATGATAAAGCATTAGAAAATCGTGCGGAAGCCAAATACAAAATTCAGGACTGGAAAGGTAGCGTTGCTGATTTCGAAAAGATGTTAGCCGCTGGAAGAGCCGATGTTGAAATCTATCAAAAAGTTGGTACAGCTAAATACACGCTCAACGATTACAAGGGAGCAGCCGATGCATTAAACAATGTTGTTCAGAAAGGTGTAAAAGATAAAGACATTTTTAAAATGCTTGGCCTTAGCCAGGCTAATGCAGGAAACTGTGTTGAAGCCAGCAAAGCTTTATCAGCGGCAGTATCTATGGGTGTGAGCGATAAGGATGTATTCAATCAACTAGGTACATGTCAGTTTCAAAATAAAGAGTATGCATCATCTATTGAGTCATTGAGTCGTGCTATCAATGCTGGTGTCAGCACTAAAGAAGTTTTTCTGTTAAAAGGTAGAGCAGAATTTATTCAAAAAGATACCGAGAACGCATTGAAGGATTTGGAGAAAGCTATCTCACTTGGTGCGAGTGATGGTGAAGCATTTAAGAATGTTGGTGATATTAAATTCACAAAGAATGATTTTGCAGGAGCCATCAAGAGTTATGACAATGCTATAAGTCTTTCTTCCGCTGATGCTGTAACCTACAATAACAGAGGTAAAGCGAAGATGAATTTAAATGATCTTGCTGGTGCCATACCTGATTTTGATAAAGCTATTCAACTTAATCCCAATAATAGTAAAGCAATTTTAAACAGAGGTACTGCTCGCTTTACCTTGAAAGATTACGCTGGAAGTGTCGAAGATTTAGAAAAAGCAAAAGTACCTGAAGGTGAATCAAACGATTTACTTCGTATGCTTGGTTTGGGATATTATAATCTCAATAAAAAAGAGCAAGCAAAAATTAATTTAGATAAAGCCATCAAGGCTGGCGTGAAAGACAGTAAGGTTCTGCTTTATGGCGGATATCTTCGTTATGATGCCAACGATTATAAAGGAACTGTTGAAGCACTTACAGCCGCTGAAATAGCTGGCGAGAAAGAAGATGACATCAATATTAAACGTGGTAAATCTTCATATCAATTGAAAGATTATGCAACAGCAATTTCAGATCTTGAGAAAGTTGTACAGAAAGGAAAAGCAGATCTTTCAGTTTATGAAAACTTGGGCCTGTCATATATCGCAACACAAAAAGAGAAAGAGGCTATACCATCATTGGAGAAAGCAGCCTCACTTGATACGAAGAACAAAGACATCTACTATCAATTAGGAAACGCTCGCTTTAAGCAAAGTAATTATACAGGCGCCATTGAAGCTTACGATAAAGCCATAACACTTGGAGCAAGCGACGAAGTAATTTATAACAACCGTGGTAAGGCCAAGTTAAATGCTGGCATGGTTAAGGAATCCATAACAGATTTTGATCGTGCACTGGGCTTGAAGAAAGATTATACTACAGCGTTAAAGAATCGTGCGGCGGCTCGTTATCAATTAAAAGATTACCCAGGCGTAATTGTTGATCTTGCTATTGTGGTTGCGAGAGGTGAAGCGGGTGGAGATGAGTACGGTGTATTGGGTATTTCAAAATATAATATGAAGGACTATCAGGGTGCTGTTGGTGATTTAACAAAGGCATTAGATGCAGGAGGTAAAGACGCCAAAATTTATACAGCTCGTGCAAGCTCACTCTTTGAAATGAAAGAATATGATAAAGCACTTCCTGATTTTAATAAAGCCATAGAAAGCGGCGAAGGTAATGCAGAGGTTTATTTTAAACGTGGTGCAACCAAGTACTACATTAAAGATTACAAAAGTGCTTTACCTGATCTCGACAAAGCCATTACATCAGGTTGGCTTGAAGCGCAAACTTTTGATATGCGTGGATATTGCCAATATGATGCTAAGAACTACACAGAAGGCATCAGTGATTTTGGTAAAGCAATTGAGAAAGATCCCAAGTATGCATTGGCGTTCTTCCATCGTGGTGATGCAAAGTTTGTTACCAATAATTATTCTGCTGCTATTCAGGATTATACTCAGGCTATTAGTCTTGGACTTAAAGATGCCGTGCTGATGAACAATCGCGGTAAGGCTTATTTGAAAGAAGAAAATTATCCCGCTGCAATTGCCGATTTTAATGATGCGATTACCAAAAATCCGGAGTACACCAAGGCTTATGAAAATAGAGGTACTGCTTATTATAAAACCGAAAAGTTTGATGATGCTGTAAAAGATTTTCGTTCTGTTGAGAAATTAACAGAGAAGCCGGGCCCTGAGCTGTATAGAGTTTTAGGAGACGCCTACTTCAATATGAAAAAATATTCTCCTGCACATGAGTATTTTGACAAACTCATAGCGGGTGGAGTGAAAGACAAGGACGTTTATTATCGCCGTGGTCTCATTCTTATGGAGGAGCAGGACTTTCAATCGGCACTAAATGATTTTGATCTTGCTCAAAAGGCCGGCGAGAATACGGTAGCATTATTCTTGAATCGTGGTCGTGCTTACATAGGGTTGAACGATACAAAGTCCGCTATTATCGAATTGAATAAAGTAATTGATCTTGATCCTAAAAATATAGATGCCTATTTCAACAGAGGTATTATAAAAGAAGAGATTCAGGATTTTGAAGGTGCTATTGTAGATTATAATCGTGTGCTTCAAATGAATCCGAACGATGCCATGGCATACTACAACAGAGCTACCTGTAAATCAGAGTTAGATGACTATGGAGCTGGCATTTCTGATATGGACGATGCCATTAAACTTGATCCTAAGAATGCCTCTTTCTACAAACAACGCGGCAATTTTTATTATCAGATGAAGGATAAAGACAAGGCTTGCTTCGACTGGCGCAAGGCTGTTGAGTATGGTGATGCAAAAGCGCGCTTCCAGATAGATCAATACTGCAAATAGCATATCCAGATTTCAAACAAAACGCTCCCAAAATAGAAAAGACTGGGAGCGTTTTGTTTTATTTTCTGCCTTAACGGTGTAGGAATAAACCTTTCATTTTCTGGTCACAATTTTGCTATTCGTATATCCAATAGCTTCAATTTTCGTTTTAGAGTAAGAATCTTACACATGCCAGATGGTGTATGTATGTGTTCAGTGTAAAATGTTTTTCAATTACATCTTTGTAAAGGAGAAAGAAGAAAATGAAAAAGCTCATCGTATTAATATCTGTGTGGTTGGGTTCTTTTTGTTGGACGTTAGCAAGCGAAGAGATAACCGGTAAGGTAGTATCTGTTATAGATGGAAATACCCTTGAAATTTTAAGTAGCGCCAACGAGACTCACAAGGTTATGCTGGCTGGCATTGATAGCCCAGAATTGCAACAAGAGTTTGGTGATAAGGCTAGAAAATTCCTAGAGAAAATAACACTCGACAAAAATGTTACTGTAAAAATGGTTGGCAAAGACCGTTGGGGAAATTACCTGGCCGAAGTAGTTGTTGAAGGTAAGTTCGACCCTCGTGTTGAATTGTTAAAAGAAGGCCTTGCCTGGACAGCCGAAAGAAATCCATTACCTGAACTAGAAGAGTATAGAACAAAAGCTCAGGAAAAAGGTAAAGGACTTTGGAAACAAAACGATCCGACACCTCCCTGGATATACCGCAGGCAACAAACTATGCTCCAACCCAAGTCGAGCTCGTAGAGATTTAGCCAAGTCCTTTATTAAACGAAGGGCTTTATTTTTTAATTATCAATAGCTTTAACGTCCTTGAAAGCCACTTGCCGATAAAAAGATCAGGGAGGCACAATTTTCTTCAAGCCCAAAAGTTTTACCTTCGTGTTATGCAAATGCTGATGAGAGCTGTAATTATAGTATTGTTATCTTTTTTGACGATAGCTACGTATGCGCAATCGTCGAGGAAGAAAAGGAAGAAAGAACAGGAGAGTGCTCAACCCACTACGATTGATCCTTCTTTACCGCAGCAGGATTATACACCTAAGAAAACAAAGAAGTCTAATTCAAAGAAAATAGAATATGAGAATCCTCATGAAGAATTTGCTGCGCGCATGGAGGAACTCAAAAAAGAAAAACGTAAAAACGAACGCATGATGGATGATCCGCAATACTCAGATCCATCTTACTTTGGCCATAAACGCCCACCCAAAAGACATAAACCGAGTAAGATGAAGTATTGTAAAGTTTGTGGGATCAGGCATTAAATTTCTTTGATTCGTTAAGCTTCGCTTACTTTTCCGCAAAGTCTCTTTGTCTAAAAGACACTGGATTAAATTTTGAGAATCAGTAGGTATTGAGATTGTCCTTCATTTAAGTCCATAAAAAAAGCCTGATCAAATTTGATCAGGCTTTTCAATTTAACTTTTAAGATATCTTAGCTACCACAAGCTTCGCATGCATCTGGATTGTCAAGAGAACAAGCCATGTCAGCGCGATTTTGCTCGTAGCTGTTGCTTTCGTATTTCAGAGTTTGCTGAGCATCAGAAACAACAATAGGTTGTAATGCTGGCTCTGCAACCATAGCTTCAGCTGAAGCTTCTATAGCAACCGCTGCTGGTTGATCCATAGCAGTCTTATCAAGTGTAAACTTGATAGCGTCAGCAGCTGCAGTTGAGCGTAGGTAATACATACCAGTTTTCAAACCTTTCTTCCAGGCATAGAAATGCATAGAAGTTAACTTTCCAAAGTTAGGGTTTGTGATATGTATATTCAGACTCTGTGACTGGCAAATGAATGCACCACGATCAGCCGACATATCGATAATTGCTTTCTGAGAAATTTCCCAAACAGTCTTATAGATATCTTTTATATTCTGAGGAATTTCAGCAATAGGCTGAACTGAACCATTGGTAGAAATAAGCTTCTGTCTCATGTTCTCACTCCATAAACCTAAACTCATCAGGTCTTTCATCAAATGCTTGTTAGCAATAATGAATTCTCCAGATAATGTTCTGCGTGTATAGATGTTTGAAGTATAAGGTTCGAAACATTCGTTGTTACCAAGAATTTGTGAAGTAGAAGCTGTTGGCATAGGAGCAAGCAACAATGAGTTGCGTACACCGTTTTGCTTTACTTCTTTCTTTAGATTATCCCAGTTCCAACGGCCTGAATCAGGAGTAACACCCCACATATCAAACTGGAATATTCCTTTTGATACAGGCGATCCTTTAAATGTCTCATATGGACCATGCACTTTCGCTTCCTCCATAGAAGCTTCCATGGCAGCAAAGTAGATGGTTTCAAAAATATCTTTATTTAAGCCACGAGCTTCATCAGAATCAAAAGGCATGCGCAACAAAATGAAGGCATCAGCCAAACCTTGTACACCAATACCAATTGGGCGATGACGCATGTTAGAGACACGAGCTTCTTCAACAGGATAGTAATTGATATCAATTACTTTGTTGAGGTTGCGTGTAATTACTTTTGTGATCTCGTATAACCGTTGGTGATCAAACTTGCCATCTTCTGTTACAAACTTAGGCAGTGCAATAGAAGCCAGATTACAAACGGCTACTTCATCAGCAGACGTGTATTCCATAATCTCAGTACATAAGTTACTTGACTTGATGGTACCAAGATTCTTCTGATTTGATTTTTTGTTGGCTGCGTCTTTATATAAGATATAAGGAGTTCCAGTTTCGATTTGAGATTCAAGAATTTCAAACCAAAGATCCTGAGCTTTTACCTGACGTCTTGCTCTTCCTTCTTTTTCGTATTTCTCATACAGTCTTTCAAATTCATCACCATAGCAATCAGCAAGACCTGGAGCTTCGTTAGGGCAGAAGAGAGACCACATTTCGTTGCTCTCTACGCGCTTCATGAAAAGATCTGAGAGCCACATAGCGTAGAAAAGATCGCGGGCACGCATTTCTTCTTTACCATGATTCTTTTTCAGATCAAGGAATTCAAAAATATCAGCATGCCATGGCTCAAGATAGATAGCGAAGCTTCCTTTGCGTTTTCCACCGCCCTGATCAACATAACGTGCAGTCATGTCGAAGTTTCTGAGCATAGGTACAATACCATTAGAAGTTCCGCCTGTTCCTTTAATGTAAGAACCTTTAGCTCTTACGTTATGGATGCTAAGGCCAATACCACCAGCTGATTGTGATATTTTAGCGCAATTCTTTAAAGTATCATAAATACCATCGATGCTGTCGTCCTTCATGGTTAAAAGGAAGCATGATGATAGTTGTGGTCTTGGAGTACCTGCGTTGAACAGAGTAGGAGTGGCATGTGTAAACCACTTCTCTGACATCAGGTTGTAGGTTTCGATTGCTGCAGGAATATCTTCTCCATGAATACCAACAGCGACGCGCATAATCAAATGCTGAGGGCGTTCGATTGTCTTACCATCGATTTTCATCAGGTAAGAACGCTCTAAAGTTTTAAAGCCAAAGTAATCATAGCTGAAGTCACGATCAGAAATAATCGCTTCATCTAATTCGGCGGCATTATCTTTAATGACCTTCCAGGTCTCTTTTGAAATCAGTGGAGCGTTTTGACCAGTCTTAGGATCTACATACGTGTAAAGTCTCTTCATTGTATTTGAGAAAGACTTACTCGTTACTTTATGCAGATTGGAGATGGCAAGACGTGCAGCTAATCGTGCAAAATCAGGATGACGTGTTGTCATCGAGGCTGCGATCTCTGCAGCGAGGTTATCAAGTTCAACAGTCGACACACCATCGTAGAGGCCATTAATCACCTTCATGGCAACTTCAACCGGGTTGATGTGTTTCGGATCCAGACCGTAGCAAAGCTTTTCGATTCGAGCGGTGATCTTATCGAATTTTACGGACTCACGGTGTCCGTCGCGTTTTAGTACAAGCATTTCTTGGTAGGGTTGGGGTTGTAATTCTTAAATAGCTTAAAAAATGTGTTTGAATGTAACTAAAAATCTTCGTTCAATGAAAACTTTGGAGAGGTTTCTTTCTCTGTACTTTTCATCACTCCGGCTTTTTGATACTCGGCCACTCTCTTCTCGAAGAAGTTAGTCTTGCCACGAAGCGAAATCATTTCCATGAAGTCGAATGGGTTCGTAGCATTATAAATCTTTTCGCCGATTAATTCATTCAATAAACGATCAGCAACAAATTCAATGTACTGTCTCATCTGTTCAGCATTCATGCCAATCAGGTTAACAGGTAATGCATCAGTAACAAATTCTTTTTCTATCTCAACAGCGTCTCTGATGATGTCAATAACAGTTTGTTTTGGGAGTTTGTTCACCACATGGTCGGTATACAAGTGACAAGCGAAATCGCAATGCAGGCCTTCATCTCTTGAAATTAATTCGTTGGAGAATGTTAAGCCTGGCATTAAGCCACGTTTCTTTAACCAGAAAATAGAACAGAAAGATCCGGAGAAGAAAATTCCTTCAACAGCAGCAAAGGCAATTAAGCGTTCTTGGAAACTTCCTTTGTCAATCCACCGAAGAGCCCAGTCGGCTTTCTTCTTCACACAATCCATCGTATCGATAGCATTGAAAAGTTTATCCTTTTCTTTCGGATCTTTTACATACGTATCGATTAATAGCGAATAAGTTTCTGAGTGAATGTTTTCAATTGCAATCTGGAAGCCGTAAAAGAATTTAGCTTCAGTGTATTGTACTTCGCTTACAAAGTGCTCAGCCAGATTTTCATTAACAATACCATCACTGGCGGCAAAGAAGGCTAGTACGTGTGTAATGAAATGGCGTTCACCATCATTCATGATCTCCCAATCGCGTAAGTCGTGGCTTAGATCAATTTCTTCGGCTGTCCAAAAGCTTGCTTCAGCCTGTTTATAATATTTCCAAATGCTGTGTTGTCTGATTGGGAAGAGCACAAAACGATCTTTGTTCTCTTTTAAGATCGGTTCTTCATGTATTGGTTGGCTCATGTTCTTGTTATGTTATGGTTAAAACCAAAATATCAACAACAGGATACCGACTCTTTACGCCAGCACCCCGTCCTTATTCCATTAAAATCTTTATGCTTTTAAGAAACAATTGAACAATTGCATCTCGGTCAGCGTCAAGTGTACAAATATTTAAAACGATTCTAAAAAAACAAAGGGGCGGTGTTGGTGCAAAACCGGATAAATCAGGTGCGATTTGGATAATTTTAAACTCTATAAGTGGTTGTTAAATAACATGTTAATTTGCCTGTTTACACCCAAGACTTTCACTTATAATGACCTTAAAAAAAAATTAGCTTTTTTTTTGAAGCCCTAAATCAGCGTTTTTTGAGGGTGCGTGTTAAAAAAGGCCAAAATTATTAAGTGGGGGTTCTGAATTGTGGATACTTTTTATACCTTTGCAATCCTATTTTAAAAAAGCTATGTACGCTATTGTAGATATCGCAGGAAAGCAGTTCAAAGTGGCTAAAGATCAATTTATCTATGCCCCCAAAATGGACGGTGAAGCAGGTTCGAACGTAAGTTTCGAAAATGTACTTCTCGTTGATAATGGAGGTTCAATAGAAGTTGGCGCCCCTACTGTAAAAGGTGTTAAAGTATCTGGTAAGATCTTAGAACACGTAAAAGGAGACAAGGTTATTGTTTTCAAGAAGAAAAGAAGAAAAGGCTATGTAGTGAAAAATGGCCACCGCCAGCAATTCACTAAGGTGCAAATTGAAAGCATCGGTTAATTAGCCCTAAAACAAAGAACAAACCAATAAGACTAACGAAATTTAGTTATGGCACACAAAAAAGGTGAAGGTAAAGTAAAGAACGGCCGCGAATCGGAAAGCAAACGATTAGGCATTAAAGTTTTCGGCGGACAAAAAGTTGTTGCTGGAAATATCATCGTTCGTCAGCGTGGTACAAAACATTACCCTGGCAAGAACGTAGGCATTGGAAAAGATCATACACTTTTTGCATTAACCAACGGTGTTGTAGTATTTAAGAAAGGAAGAGAGTCTAGATCTTTCGTTTCTGTACAACCAGCGGTAGCAGAAGCTTAATTCTGATAATAAAATATTATGAAGCCGTGTTGAGCAATCAACACGGCTTTTTTAGTTTATAGAATGACTTATTCAATAATGAGTGCTTGATGCTTGAGTTAGATTGAAGAATAAAATCAGATTGGTATAAAATAGAAAAGGCCATTCTTTTGGAATGGCCTTTCTATTATTAATTATTTAATTGAAATCAATTCACTATGCCATCGGCAAGTAAGATTACTTTATTCTTCAATACTTCAACAACGCCACCTGTAATGCTCACACTTTGTGTAGATTCTTTTGATTTGTATTCAACAACGCCTTCCTTCAGCAAGCTGATAAGTGGTGCGTGGTGATCCAGGATCTGAAAAGAACCATCGGCACCTGGGAATGTAGCTGCAAGCACTTCGCCTTCGAATACTTTTTTCTCTGGTGTTAATATTTCTAAGTGCATCTTTTCCATTTTATTTGATTTCAGGTTTCAGATTTAAAATTGAAAATCTGAAACCTGAATTTGAAATCTATTTAAGCGTTAGCTTCAGCCATCATCTTCTCACCTTTCTCGATAGCCTGATCGATATTACCAACCAGGTTGAAAGCCATTTCAGGTAAGTGATCAAGTTCACCATCCATGATCATGTTAAAGCCTTTGATAGTGTCTTTAATATCTACAAGAACACCTTTCAAACCTGTGAAAGCTTCAGCAACGTGGAATGGTTGAGATAAGAAACGCTGTACACGACGAGCGCGGTGTACCACTTGCTTATCTTCGTCTGACAATTCGTCCATACCAAGGATGGCGATGATATCTTGTAATTCTTTGTAGCGTTGAAGAATGTTCTTAACGCGTTGAGTACAGTTGTAATGTTCTTCACCAACGATATCCGCACGAAGAATACGTGAAGTAGAATCCAATGGATCAACCGCAGGGTAGATACCAAGCTCAGAGATTTTACGACTTAATACAGTTGTAGCATCCAAGTGAGCAAATGTTGTAGCAGGAGCAGGGTCAGTCAAGTCATCGGCAGGAACGTAAACGGCCTGTACTGAAGTGATTGAACCATTTTTAGTTGATGTGATACGCTCTTGCATGGCACCCATTTCAGTTGCCAATGTTGGCTGATAACCTACCGCTGAAGGCATACGGCCTAAAAGAGCCGATACTTCAGAGCCAGCTTGTGTGAAACGGAAGATGTTATCAACGAAGAAAAGAATGTCTTTTCCTTTTCCTTGTCCATCACCGTCGCGGAAATATTCAGCAACTGTAAGACCAGATAACGCCACACGAGCACGGGCTCCAGGAGGCTCATTCATCTGACCAAAAACGAATGTTGCTTTTGAGTCTTTAAGTTTTTCCTGATCTACTTTAGAAAGATCCCATCCACCGGCGTGAAGAGACTTCATGAATTCGTCACCGTAATCAACAATACCGGCTTCAATCATTTCGCGGAGAAGGTCATTACCCTCACGAGTACGTTCACCCACACCTGCAAACACTGAAAGACCAGAGTATGCTTTCGCGATGTTGTTGATCAATTCCTGAATCAATACCGTTTTACCTACACCGGCACCACCGAATAATCCGATTTTACCACCTTTTGCGTAAGGCTCGATAAGGTCAATAACTTTAATACCAGTATAAAGAACTTCAGTTGAAGTAGATAAATCTTCGTAAGCAGGTGCATTGCGGTGAATTGGCAATGATTTGTCACCCTTAGGTTGTTTAATACCATCAATAGCTTCGCCCACAACATTGAAAAGACGGCCTTTGATATCTTCACCGATAGGCATTTGAATAGGAGAGCCTGTATCAGTCACTTTCATGCCGCGAACCAAGCCTTCAGTACCTTCCATAGAGATGGTACGTACACGATCTTCGCCAAGGTGCTGCTGGCACTCTAGTACCACGCGGGTACCATCTTGTTTTGTAACTTCTAGTGAATCTAGGATATTCGGTAGTTTAGCTCCTTCGCCATCGAAAGCAACGTCTACTACGGGACCGATTACCTGGGTGATCTTTCCAATATTTGCCATTGTTAATTGTTTTATGAATTAGGTCAGAAAATTCGACCGCAAAAGTAGGTTATTCTCCCTTAAGACCAAAAGTGAATTTTAAAAAAATAGGAGTGTGTGAGCCTGTGTACCTTAATAATTAAAAAGCCCAAATTGGGGCTAAAGACTGGCGTGGGTTAATCCTACGCTTCATATCAATTTAGGGAGCCAAAATCTTCAAGGTCTATTAAGTTGCATTCAATGAAATTCTAAATGTGGTACCCATATTTTCTTCAGACGCCTTCACAAAAATCTTCCCGTTATGGTAGGTGTCGATGATTCTCTTGGCTAATGTAAGTCCAAGCCCCCAGCCTCTCTTCTTAGTAGTGAAGCCCGCACGGAAGACCATCTCAATCTTGGATCGTGGTATACCCTTGCCAGTATCCGATATATCAATAAAAACTTTGCCTTCACTGCCTCGAAGTATTTTGATAGCGATAGTACCTGTAGCGCCAATAGCATCCACCGCATTCTTGCAGAGATTCTCAATCACCCATTCAAAGAGTGGTGCATGCACCATAGCATGAATATTTTCTGACAGTGTAAATACTTCAATTTTGATTTTGGAAGATACCCGTGGACGCAGATAATTCACTACGTTATTAATTAACAACACAACATTCTCGTTTTTCAATGTTGGTGTTGAGCCAATACTGGAGAAGCGTTCTGTTACAATACGAAGTTTTTGGATGTCCTTTTCAAGCTCTTCAACCATGCCTCCTTTATTCATGTCAGGGTCTTCACGAATCACTTCTACCCATGCCATAAGTGATGATAGGGGTGTACCAAGTTGATGAGCTGTTTCTTTTGCAAGACCAACCCAGACTCTGTTTTGTTCGGCAGCTCTTGAATAATTAAATGCGAGATAAGCTATGAATCCGAAGATGGCAATTACTGATAATTGTATGTAAGGATAAGCGATGAGTTGTTTAAGTAGAAATGAGTTTTTATAATATACATAGCCATAATCTTCAACAACACCATTTTCGCGATAGGTCATTTTTATCGGTTCATAAGATGATCTCATTTCAGCAATCTGATCATCCAGTATTTTTTTCTTTCTTGCTTCCGACCACGTCTCATCAATATCCATATTTCTGTATTGATACTGACCTTCTTTGGTTATCCACACAGTTGGGATAGAGTTGTTCTTAAAAATAATCTCATCAGTAATAAACAAGATGTTATCATCCGATTGATCGTTTAGAGTATACTCCAATGCTTTTGCGAAAAGCTCCACCTGCTTGCGCTCGCGTTGTTTGAGTTGCTCTACCAGAATATTAGTATAATAAATGGAGCTAATGCTGATCAAGATTGATATAACTAACACAATCCATTTCAGGTTTGTATTGTGTTGATAGAAATCTGTTGTAGGAATGCTGGACTTGCGTGACATCAGTTCGGAAATGTATCAAAAAAAAATGCGATTGGGAAGTGGAGGTAAATCAAATATTTGAAAGGGCAGAGATATTCGTTTTAAAGTTTGGGTCTGTATTTCGGCCTTCAGATCATCATCTTAAAGGTGATTTCGTTTCTCTTGGCTAGTATAGTTTTAGCGAGAGTAAGGAATTGATTTAGTTTACCTCAGTTTTTATTTAAACATCGTAAACAAATTTATTCAAGTATGAAAAAAATCGCATTGGTAACCGTATTTGCTTTGGTTATTTCAACATCATTTGCACAGACACAACAAGGAAGAATGATGGTAGGGGGAAGTCTAGGTTTTTCTGGTCATACAGATAAGACTAAAAATAATAACACAACCGTTACGACTGATAAATACACAACATTTTCACTCGCCCCCCAGTTTGGTTATTTTGTAATTGACAACCTCGCAGTTGGAGCAGGTCTTGACTTATCCGCAGAATCGCACAAAATGCTTTATAATGATAGCAAGAGTGTCACTACGACTCTTCAATTTGAACCATTTGTTCGTTACTATTTACCGATGAAGATATTCTTTCATGGTTCATTTGGTGTAGGTAGTTCGAAGGTGAAAACGACAGACAACAATGTCACCACAACAAGCAATGGCGGAGTTACAAGCGGAAGTATTGCTGCAGGTTATGCATGGTTTTTAAATAGCAATGTTGCCATCGAGCCAATGGTTGGATACTCATCAACAAGAACAAATCCTTCTGGCAATTTGAAATATCTTGAATCAGGTCCGTTCATTAAAGTTGGTTTCCAGATTTATTTAGGAAAATAAAATTTAGTACTGCGTTATAAATATTAATTAGTTAAAAAAAGAAGCTGTCTCAAAGTTTGGGACAGCTTCTTTTTTATGATGGACATCACTCCAGAATGGAGATCAGTTCTTCATCATGAACCACTTGGCTAAAACCTTATAGTTTACTTTGGTTCCATGCATTAAAATCCCTACACGGTAAATGCGACCCGCTATCCATGTTGTTAAGACAAATCCTCCAATGAGAAAAATCATCGACAGGGCAAGTTGCCATGTGGGTACATCGAACGCCAACCTACCCATCATAGCAATGGGCGATGTAAATGGAATTAGTGACAACCAAATGCTAACAGTGCTGTGAGGCTCTTTCAAGATAAACATGAATAAGCTTAAATAAGAAATTAATAAGGGTATGGTTATGGGAAACATAAATTGCTGTGCTTCCGCAGGACTATCTACAGCTGAGCCGACAGCAGCGAATAGTGAACCATATAACAAATAACCGCCTAAGAAATAAAATAAAAAAATGACCAAGATGTAAGTGAGTGGCAATGCTTGAAATTCATTTAGGCTTTTGGTGATTTCAGATGTTGCAGCTTCTTTTTGAGCCGCGGCTTGCGGGGCAATTTGTTCCATAGCTTGTTGCTGCGGTGAGTTCATTCCAAAATAACCAAGAATGCCAAACGTAAGTGTCGACATCAGGACTATCCAAATTGTAAATTGAAGCAGCCCAACAGATGCAAGCCCAATGATCTTACCCATCATTAATTGAAAGGGCTTAACGGAAGAAATTATAACTTCAACAACTTTGCTCATCTTTTCTTCAATAACACCTTGCATAATCTGAGCACCATAAATCATGATGAACATATACATGAGTATGCCGGTAACCATACCAATGCCTGACATGATTAATGAGTTACTCGATTTCTCCTGATTTTTATCTGATACATTGATAGTGTTTACACTGACTTTTGTATTCAGACTGTCAAGCAGTTTCTGATCGATATTTAGTCTCTGCATTTTAAGGTCTTTGATCCTTCTTTCGAATACAGATTCGATATTGCCAACAACGTCAATGCTTGGGTTTATTTTCGAATAAAGAGTAATTGTTACAGGATTGTTAATATCGTATTGAGGAATATAAAGCAATCCAAAGTCTTCTGAATTCTGATAGGCAGTCTTTGCATCTTCTAATGAGCCGTTGAATTTTTTAAAGACGTAGCGTGCTGTGTCAGGGGTAAAAGAATTACTTTCATCAACATAATGAATCACTTCTTTTTTGGCATTCTTTTCTTGCTCTTTTGAAATGTAAACAAGAAGACCAATGATACTGGGGAAAATCAGTGGGATAACAATAGTGGCGATTAGAAATGATTTCTTCTGAACACGGTTTAGAAACTCACGTTGGATGATTAGTATTATTTTATTCATCGCTTCCTCCTTTCACCAGGTTAATGAAGATCTCGCTCATGGTTGGTATTTTTTCCTGAAAACTTTGCACTTCGGTTAGATTGATAAGTTCGCGCAGCAAATCATTCGGTGTAGAACTTGTTGTTGAACTTACAAGGGATGTGTAATGGTTGTCTTCCAAAACTGATTGCTTTAGAATTTTGAACTGACCATTGCTGAAATTGAACTGACCTTTATGCTCAACGGCATACGTGTTTGTTTTGTATTGATCACGAACCTGTTTCTTGGTTCCCTCTAATATTTTTTTCGATTTGTTAATGAGTGCTATGTGATCGCATAAATCTTCAACGGTTTCCATGCGGTGCGTTGAGAAAATAATAGTGCAGCCTTTTTCTTTCAGCTCTAGTATTTCTTTTGTGATGAGTTGTGCGTTTACCGGATCGAAGCCTGAGAAAGGTTCGTCAAGAATGATAAGTTTTGGCTCATGCATAACGGTGCTGATGAATTGTACTTTTTGAGCCATGCCCTTACTGAGGTCTTCTACTTTTTTGTTCCACCAGTCGGTCACTTCAAATTTTTTGATCCAATGCTTACTCTTATCAGTAGCTTCTTTTTTACTAAGACCTTTTAGTTGTGCCAGGTAAATAAGCTGGTCGCCTACCTTAAGTTTTTTATATAAGCCACGTTCCTCAGGCAGATAGCCTATAGTGCCAATATGCTTTGAAGTCAGTTTCTCTCCAAAGAGATAAATGTCTCCTTCATCGGCATTAATGATTTGATTGATGATTCGGATTAGAGTTGTTTTACCGGCACCGTTGGGACCTAGCAATCCGAAAATTGTTTTCTCAGGAATGGTGAGGTTGATGTGATCCAGTGCCAGGTGGTTGGTGTAACGCTTGGTTACGCCATTGGCTGTTAATGCTTCCACAGTTTTTCTTTTTGAGCAAATTAGTCCAAAAAGATGACTATGAAATTACAATACGTTAAAGAAAGATTTAGTGTTCTTTAAAAATGATGTTGCCCATAGAAACATCAAGATCGAAGGTGAGTGTGTTATTGGAGTTTTTCTTGTAGGCCGCGTTGGCAAAAGTTGTGTCATCAATCTTTTTAAGATACTTAGGCATTTTTACACTGCATAACCACGAGTCATGAATTTTTACCAGAACGGGTGTGTCTTCACCTGGCAGAATGATAACAAGATTGCCGGCACCAACACTGCCCTTTATTTTATTACTGATTAGAGGTCTGTTGCTGAAATCAAGTAACATATTGCCGAACCCAACATCGGCCACCATGTAGCGCGAGCGCGACAGGTTAAGATTTTTAACATTAACAGAACCAAGATCTACCTTAATAAAAAAAGTATCCATGTCAACCTGGTTCTCAAGACTTGAGTAGGCCACATTTACATCGGCACTACCGGTATTGATTTTAAGTTTTTGAATAGAAAGACCAGATAAATCTACGTTGGCTGTGCCTACACCATAAGTAAGTTCAAGTGAATAGGGTTTGGCATCGGTAAGATACATTTTCCAGAAATGATCGGCATTGTTGTTTTCTGCTCCGAAAAAACGAGTTGATATAGATTGGCTTACACCTTCGGTTTGATTTTCGTCAAGTTTTAGAAGCACTTCGCAGGTCTTGCCTTTAATTTCGCGGCGGAAGTTGTGGGAGTAATCGCCTTCGTCCTGGTTACTGAAAACATTAAGGATATCAGTGTTTTGGCTTGGTTTGATGAAGCAATTGCCACTATTAGCCTTAAGACAAAGCTTAATATTCTGACAAGATTGGGCATCTTCTACTGTGAATTGCTTTTTCACCTGGCCAAATGCGATGACCGTTAGCCCTACTCCAAATACTGTTAACCAAAAATTCCTTTGCATCTGAATTGTTACGCGCTCCTCTTTTTAAAGTTTCGACTTGTAAGATTTGAGTAAAAAACGCAAAAAAATACCCGTATAAATAGAGTTATACGGGTGTATTGGTAAATGAGTTATAATTATTTTCAAATAATAGGCGCTTCCTTAAAAGAATTCTTTCATTCGCTCAAAAAAGCCTTTTTCACTGGCATCAGGGTGTGGCTCAAAATTAGGAGACTGACGAAGAGACTCCAGTTTCGCCTTTTCATCAGCAGTTAATTTTTTAGGAGTCCAAACATTTATATAGATAAGCTGATCGCCTGTTTCATAGCCGTTCACATCTTTCAACCCCTTGCCTCGAAGACGTAAAACTTTACCACTTTGAGTGCCGGGTTCGATCTTAACCTTAACCTTTCCGCCAACGGAAGGAACTTCAATGGAAGTGCCTAAGGTAGCGTCAATGAAATTAAGGTATAAGTCATAAACCAGGTTGTTGCCATCGCGCTTTAAGAAGCGATCTTCCTGCTCCTCTATTAATATGAGTAAGTCGCCAGCAATGCCGCCACCAGGGGCTTCATTTCCTTTGCCACTCATTGAGAGTTGCATGCCATCGCCAACACCCGCAGGTATTTTAACATTGATAACTTCTTCTTTTGAAACAAGACCTGAGCTATCTACACCGGAAGGACGTTTGTCAATAATATGGCCAGAGCCATCGCAGGTAGAACATGTAGTAGCAGAAACCATCTGGCCCAGCATGGTATTAACCACGCGCTTAACCTGACCAGCACCCTGACAAGTAGGACATGTTTTGAAGGTCACACCTTCGGCACGCACTAACCTGTTAACTTTTATTTTCTTCTCAACGCCAGCCGCAACTTCTTCAAGTGTTAGCTTAAGTTTGATTCTTAAGTTAGAACCTTTGCGTTGGCGTTTTCCGCCACGCGAACCTCCACCACCAAAGAAACTTTCAAATGCTCCGCCTCCACCAAATACATCACCGAACTGACTGAAGATGTCCTCCATGTTCATATCATGGCCACCAAAACCAGAATTTCCTCCGGCATGACCAAATCGATCATATTTAGATCTCTTCTCGGGGTTGCTTAGTATTTCATAAGCTTCTGCTGCTTCCTTAAATTTTTCTTCAGCAGCTTTATCTCCCTGGTTTTTATCAGGGTGATATTGAATGGCTACTTTGCGGTAGGCTTTCTTTATTTCTTCAGCTGTAGCTGATTTGTTTACACCCAGTATTTCGTAAAAATCTCTTTTAGTGCTCATGGTATAGATTATCCCCGTGAATGAACTTTCAGATAAATGATATTAGCTTCCTATTACAACTTTTGCGAAGCGTATTACTTTTTCATTGAGCAAATATCCCTTCTCAACAACGTCTATAATTTTGCCTTTTAGCTCGTCTTTAGGGGCAGGTATTTGTGTTATGGCTTCATGAAAATCGGCGTTGAAATCAGCACCAGCTTCAATGTTCATGGCCTTTACGCCAGATTGCTCTAATATCTTTTTGAATTTATTACTGATAAGGATGTAGCCTTCAATCTCTTTATTGTCTTTTGATTGAACTGCTTTCTCGGCACGTTCAAAATCATCAACTACTGGCAGTAACGATTTAATGACCTGCTCATTGGCATTTAATGCCATTTCCAGTTTTTCTTTGGACGTTCTTCTTCTGAAGTTTTCAAACTCAGAATAGAGTCTGATGTATTTGTCTTTAGAGGCTGCCAATTCTGCATACGCTTTAACAAGCTCACTGCCTTGTTCGCCAGCTTCTATGTCAGATGTCTGCTGTTCCTGAGACTCTTCTGGGAGGTTTTCTGAGATCAGATCCTCATTATTTTGCTCTTTTCCAGCAGTATTGTTGTTTTCCATAAGTTTCTTGGTTCCGGATTCAAAAAATAATATGTCGGCTTATTCAATAATGCTGCCAACTGGATTTTGTGTCAAAGTGGCACTTTTATACCCGGTGCTATGGCCGGATTTACGCCAGAGTTTGCGATCAATGGAGGTTTTTCCAGATCAAATCCTTTAGCTCTACAATGCCAAAATTGGTAAGTGACGAGATGAAAATGCTTGGAATATCTTTGGGCACTTCACGTTTCATTTCTTCAATAAGACCTTCATCGAGCATATCGGCTTTGGTAATTGCTAATAGTCTTTTCTTATCAAGCAATTCAGGATTGTATTGGCGAAGTTCGTTTAATAATATTTCAAACTCTTTTTTAATATCCTTGGCATCAGCAGGAATCATAAAGAGTAAAAGTGAATTTCTTTCAATGTGTTTAAGGAAACGAATTCCAAGTCCTTTACCATCGGCGGCGCCCTCGATAATTCCTGGAATATCAGCCATCACAAATGATCTGTCATTGCGATAAGATACAACGCCAAGATTTGGTGTAAGTGTTGTGAATGCGTAATCGGCAATTTTTGGTTTTGCAGCAGAAACAACAGATAGTAACGTTGACTTGCCTGCATTTGGAAAACCTACTAACCCAACATCGGCCAGTAATTTTAATTCAAGGATGATCCACTCTTCTACGCCAGGTTCGCCTGGCTGAGCTTGTTGAGGTGCGCGGTTGGTTGATGTAGCAAAGAATAAATTACCTCTGCCACCGCGACCTCCTCTTGATAAAATAACCTCCTGACCATGTTCAGAAATTTCGCAGACGAACTCATCTGTCTCAGCTTTTTTTGCAATGGTACCGATAGGCACATCAATGATCATGTCTTCGCCAAAGGCACCTGTGCAGTTTTGACTTTCGCCGGGCTTTCCATTTCCAGCAAAAATATGCTTACGAAATTTTAAATGGAGTAGCGTCCACATTTGATCATTACCCCGAAGAATAACGTGTCCGCCTCGGCCGCCATCACCACCATCAGGTCCGCCTTTCTCAACGAATTTTTCACGGTTGAAATGAAGACATCCTGCACCACCATTGCCTGAGCGCGAATTAAATTTTACGTAGTCAATGAAGTTGGGCGATGACATTTTCTAAATTCTCCTGAATGTGATTCTGGTTGTAAAGACCAGTAATTATTTATTTATAATGGCGCAGACGTTATTGAAAATTGTTTCAATTTCACCTATGCCGTATACTTTATCTAATCGGTTTTGCTTCTCATAATAAGGAAGCACATGAATTGTCTTGCTGAAGTATTCAGTGATTCTCTTGTTTAGTTTTTCTTCCTCATCGTCGGCCCGATTGTCTGTAGTTCTGCGTTTGGCAATGCGGGTTCTAACTTCTTCCTCTGTCACTTCAAGCGCTATGACATAGTGAATGGCAGTGCCTTGTGCTTTCATAAAGTTGTCGAGTGCTTCAGCCTGAGGTACAGTTCTGGGAAAGCCATCGAAGAGAAATCCTTTAGCATTAGGATTTTTATCGAGTTCCTCCTTCAACATGGCAATGGTTATTTCGTCTGGAACGAGCATGCCATTATTCATGATCTCCTTTACGCGTTTACCAAGTTCGGTTTCATTTTTAGTGTGCCAGCGAAACAAGTCGCCAGTAGAGATATGGACGAAGCCATATTTTTTAATAAGCTTTTCGCTTTGTGTGCCTTTGCCAGCGCCCGGAGGGCCAAAGAGTACAATGTTAACCATGTGCGACTTTTATTTGGTGTTAGGGAAAAAGTGAACCGCGAAGATAGTAAATCAATATTCGAAATTCTAATGCCTGAAATTGCAGATTCCGGGCGGAGTATTACCTTCTTATTTGGCTGCCTGTTTATAGATGTCTTTGTAATTGCGACCAAAGCCATCATAATCGAGGCCATAACCAATTACAAATTCATCTTCAATGTCAAATCCTACATACTTTACATGAATGTTTTTCTCACGTGCTGGCTTTTTACGAAGCAATGAAACAATTTCAACAGATTTGGTACCCAGACTCCGAAGTTCTTCAACAATCTTCTGAAGGGTAAGACCTGTGTCAACAATATCTTCAACCAATATGATGTGTTGATTAAACAAACTTTGCTCAAGACCTATTAATGTTTTAAGCTGCCCTGTGCTTTGTGTGCCTGAATAAGAGGTTGTTTTTACAAATGATATCTGGCAAGGGAGATTTATTTCTTTGATGAGATCAGATGCAAAGATGAACGATCCATTTAATATTGGAAGAAATACCGGGGAAGCATCTTTGTAATCTTCATTGATTTGCTTTGCCAGTAACAACACCTTTTCTAGGATGTCTTTTTCCTTCAGAAATTTCGAAAATGTTAATTCTTTAATCTTCATGTGGCCAACTTGAGGCCGCAAAAATAACAGAATTTAATAAATCAGTATTTTTTATTAATTGAGCGAGTGATTGGTTGATGATTTGTTATCGTCTTTTTAAACTAAGCTATCACCTGATGAAAATATGAATTTGACTGAATCGATTGCAATAAAAGTCATACGCGTAAACGAAAAATAGAATAGATACTCATCACTTGAAGTGTGATAAAGCACACAATCAATTAAAGAATAACACATTTAACACACTCCCAGTCTTAAAAGGTATTTTTTCCTTTCATAGAAATTTGCCGATAACAAATAGCAGGAAGATTGTTATTCGATAAACTATTTTGAAGTCTATGTTAAGAAAGATACTTACAGTAATGTTGCTCGTGTGTACATTTTATTATGCAGGAGCTCAATCAAAAAAATCATTTAACGTTATTGCCTACTACTCCGCAGGACCTGAAAAGGTAGCGAGTATCGAAGCTCAGAAACTAACACACATTATTTTTAGCTTTTGCCATCTTAAGGGTAATCGTCTTTCTGTAGATTCTCATAAAGATTCAATCACCATTCAAAACCTTGTTCTCTTGAAGAAGAAAAATCCTTCATTGAAAGTTATTCTTTCATTAGGCGGCTGGGGCGGATGCGAGATGTGCTCACCAGTATTTTCTACAGCAACGGGGCGTAAAGAGTTTGCTACATCAGTTCTTCAACTCAATCAATATTTTAAATCTGACGGTATTGATCTGGATTGGGAATATCCAGCTATTGAAGGTTTTCCCGGGCATGCGTATGCAACAACAGATAAAGAGAATTTCACATCGCTTGTTCAAGAGCTACGACGTACGTTGGGCAACAAGTACGAGATAAGCTTTGCTGCAGGCGGCTTTCAAAAATTTCTGGACGAGTCAATCGATTGGAAAGCAGTTATGAAAGAAGTAGATCGTGTTAACCTGATGACTTATGATCTTATCAATGGTTATTCTACGCAAACTGGTCATCACACTGCTTTGTATTCAAGAGAAGAACAGCACGAGTCTACTGATAATGCAGTTACAGATCTGATCAAAAAGGGAATTGCTGCTGATAAACTTGTTATTGGTGCTGCGTTTTATGGCCGCATGTGGGAGAATGTTTCGGCTACGAACAATGGACTTTATCAATCAGGAAAATTTAAATCGTTTGTAGATTATTCAAAGTTTAATGATCTCACAGAGGCAAAGGGATTTGTTAAGTTCTGGGATGAAAAAGCCAAAGCTCCTTACTTATACAATGCGAAGGAAAAACTTTTTGTTACGTACGATGATGATAAGTCTATGCAACTTAAAACCCGCTACGCTATAGAACATCATCTTGATGGCATTATGTTCTGGGAGCTATCAATCGATAAGGAAAAGGATGGTTTGCTGAACGTTATAGATGCAACGAAGAAGAGCTTGATAAAGTAGATCAAGCTTCTTACTCATATTGATAATGTCCTATCACAGTGTGTTGAAACAGACAATCGCTTACTTGTTGTCCGTTGCCAATATTGTGAACAATGAGATAGCGCTCATTGTCATCTGATTTTTTAGAGACAACAATTCCAATATGTAGTAATCCGCCGCCGAGATCCCAGGCCACAATATCGCCAGGACTATAGTCTGCATCAAGAGTTGAGTTTTTTAAAGTCTTGCCAAAACGAGAAAAGAATTTCATAAGGTTAGGCACTCTGCGATGATCTATATTTTTATCTGTTTTAGTAAGACCCCACTTGTGAGGATATAAATCAAAATGAGCTTTCATATCTTCATGGACAAGTTTTTGAAGATCGATATTAAGTTTTCTATAGGCACGAATAACTACATCTGTGCATACGCCTTTATGTGAAGGCACATCACCATTAGGATATGGTATAGAGAAGTAAGAAGGATCATAGCTTACTTCTTGCTTTGTTAATTCAATGGCTGCGACGGATAATTGTTTGCTAAAATCAGATTGACAAAATGCAGTTTGGGTTGCAATGCATATTACAACTGTTGTAAGTAATTTGAAATATCTGTTAATAAGTATCATCCAGCGCAAATTCATTTTTACGATGAGCCCATTGGCCTTTTGTAAAATCAGGAAACTCAACTGTCTTTCCTCCTTGTTGTATAGAAGCTTCAGAAAGTGGAGTGATTGCACTCCAGGTTACGGCATCATAAACATCCTGTGGCGTGTTCGTTTTTCTTTTTACAGATTCGATAAATGCATTGAGTACAAACCAGTCCATACCGCCGTGCCCGGCGCCTTCAGCATCATCACCATATTTTTTCCAAAGCGGATGATCATATTTATCAAGCCACTCTTTAGCATCATCCCATTGATGAGGATCTTTGCTTTTACCTTCAATATACATTCCATTGTTTACATCCATCCATAATCCTTCTGTTCCTTGTACACGAAAGCCTATTGAATAGGGTCTTGGTAGATTGGTGTCGTGTTGGAGCAGAATGGTTTCTTCATTGGCAGATTTTATCATGGTGGTAACAATATCACCAAGCTTGAAATTAATTTTGGCGTTAGGGTGATCTTTACCACCATTCTTTACGATGTAATTATGAAGACCTCTGGATTTGGTTGAATATGAAACCAACTCAACAAAACGATTTCCCCGATTAATGTTTGTCATCATGGCTAATGGACCAATGCCATGTGTTGGGTAAAGATCTCCGTTGCGATTAACGGAATGTTGTGTTCGCCATTGAGCTTCTGAAAAACCTTTTTCTCCAAACTCAACGCCACCACCGTATGGTTGTTTGCCGTCGTTGAATTTTACTTTTCTAAGATCATGCTGATATCCTGCCTGAAGATGAATAAGTTCTCCAAAGATATTCTGGCGAACCATATTCATGACAGCCATTACATCGCGACGATAACAAACATTTTCCAGCATCATGAGTGGCATACTTGTTTGTTCTGAGGTATTGACAAGTTTCCAGCAATCGTCGATGGTCATGCCGGTGATTACTTCGCAGCCTACATATTTTTTTGCATTCATGGCATCGATACACATAAGAGTATGCCATTCCCAGGGTGTTGCAATAATTACAGCATCGATGTTTTTGTTCTCCAGTAATTTTTTATAACCGTATGGACCATCCAGTATAATCTGTGGCATCGGTTTTTGTGATTGCTTAATGATCTCTTTGCTCATGTCAATCATACGCTGTTGAATATCGCAGATAGCAACAACTTCAACATCGTTTCGTCTTAAGGCATTCTCAAGATGATTCTGACCACGAAGACCCACACCTATAAATCCTAATCGAACTTTTTCCTTGTCAACATTTCCAAAAGCATACGATGATAATACCGATACTCCTAAACTTGCTGCTGTTGTTGTTTTGATGAATTCTCTTCGCGTAGTCATAATTGAAAAGAGTTAAAGATCTTTCATTAAGAATTGATATAACGAGATCATGCTTTTGATGTCGGCCTTGTGCACTTTTTCATTGGGTGTATGTGCATCAAGCTCTGGAGCTCCCACAAAACACCAGTCGATTGGGTAAGGTGATAATTGAATTTCCCTGCCGTCGCTGGAGCCAACGCCTTCTACCTCAAGTTGAAAATCTACTTTTCTTTTTCTGGCGATTTCAATAATACGATTTACAAAACTTCTTCGGGGAAGATTTCTGTCGCGCATAGAAATAGCAACACCTTTACCGGGCTCCACACCATCAGACACCCATGTAATGTCTGAGACCAGTGCCTGTTTGATGCCCCACTTTTCATAGATAAATTTCGTGAGATAAGGAACTGCACCACCACCGTGCTCTTCCCAACAACTAAAAACAATAACACCATCTTTAAGTGTTTCAGCAACGGTTAATGCATTGTAAACACCAAGCCGGTTATCAAGGTAAGCTGACTGAATATGAAATTTAGTATCGCGGAAATTTATTTTATAGGTTAGTTCGGTGCCTCGTTCAATCTGGCGTCCGAATTTATAGAATGCGTGATGTTCAGTATCAAAGTTTAGTTCACACTCAATTTCTCCAATGCTATCGTAGCCTACAAGTCTGGTGCCGGGCTCTGCATCCGGACTGCCTATAGGTAAAAGTTGATTGAAGTAACGAACGGTAAAGCCAATGGAGTCGATGTGGGCAAAGATTGCAGTTCGGGGTTTGCCAAATTTTAAGATTAAACAATCCTGAAAATCATCGCCATGAAAAATTTCAGGCTGCACTTTCCAATTTTTCATCTCCTTCTTAATGTAATTCAGGAGAAAATCTTTCATCGCTTTTTCATTTCCCGAAGGAGCATGAACTTCGCATAGCTTCTTTAATAATTTCATTGATTTAAGTTGGCGATGTGATTATTGTTCAAGATTAAGTTCAAGTTAGTCTTCGGGATAGGGTATGAAAACAAAATTTGTAAACTCTTTATCCACTACAAACAAACAACAGAATTCATCCGGGTCTTTGTAAGCAGCTTTAAAATCATCTTCACTTTCAACCAATCCTCGTTGAATAAATTCATCCAGGTAAGATGCATAGTAATGCCAGGCTGTTTCCATTCTTGCCATACCAAGAAGCAGTTGCCCAATAGGTTGTTCTTCTTTACAAACCGGAAAGATAGGGCACTCTGAAAAGCCGCGACTTCGTATCTGGTAGGATGCTTCTTTGAGAATGTCAGAAACCTTAACAAAATCCTGCGAGATGGTGCCCAGGTATTTTCCGTTTAATTCAGGATCGTTATGCATAAGTGTTTAAAAATATAAAAATAGTTTTAATGGATTTTAAATTATTAGCCGTTGATAAAAGTTTTACTAAACGTTGTGAGTTCAGGAAAGAATGTTTCAAATTCTTTTTTAAAATCATCGTAATGTGTACGAAGATCGTTGATGGACTCATCCATTTTAGAATTAAACTTTGTTCGTCTTGACATTCCCGTTAGCGCGCGTTGAATACCTTCGATACGCGAATAATTAACAAGCCAGTTGCCGCGGATCATATAGGGAAGCATTCGCTTTACATCTTCGGGTAAAATGGTGTTGAAGTTTTCTATCGTTTGATATGTCTTTTCGGCGAAGTCAGGCAAAAGCAAATCATTATAGTCATTCCAGTTCTTAGCCAGAAAATGATCATAAAAAACGTCGACAATAACGGGTGCGTAATGCCCGTATCCGGCTCTTAATCTTAATTTACTTTGACGCACAACAGGATGACTATCGGTGAATTCATCGATAGCTCTATGTAATTCTATTCCTTTTGCCACGGCGGTTCCAAATTGTTCTGCCAGGTTTCTTCCTTTAACAAAATCGCCTATAAAATTACCAACCATTATGTTAGGGTCATCACCAGAAAGATAAATATGGGCCAGGAAATTCATAGGTTATAAAGTTATTGGTTATTTGTTATTTAGTTGGTAGGTTGGTAGTGGTTTAAATAAGAAGTACAGATTTTAATTTTTTAATACAATGCCTCGGTTAAGTCAAATGAAATTGCTCATCAGTCTCGCCCAAATTGACGGCAGCGTTGCTGAGCGTGAAAAAAATTATATTATCAACATCGGACGAGCTAACGGTATTTTCCCAGATGAAGTTCATCCGCTTTTTGATAAACGACATGAATTGATCATTCCTCAGAATCTCACCAATGATCAAAAGTTCAACTATATATTCAGCCTGGTTCAGCTTATGAAGATTGATGAGCGCATGTACAAAGAAGAAATTTTATTCTGCTCTAAAATAGCATCTAACCTTGGATATGATCAGGAGGTTATGTTCGATTTGTTGCTCCATGTGCGCACGGCAACGATGGGTGATGATGAAGTGGAGACATTGAAAAAACTCACAGAAAAATATTTGAAAAGGTAGAATCAATATCAGTATGAAAAACTTTTTCCTCTCATTCTTCATATTATTAACCGCTCAGGTTAGTGCTCAGAAAACATTTATTCATTGCGGCAATCTCATTGACGGAAAATCGAATGATGTTCAACCACAAATGACTATTGTAATTCAGGGCAATAAAATAATAAGTATAGAGAAAGGTTTTTCAAAACCAGGTAGTTCTGACAGTGTAATAAACCTGAGCAACAAAACGGTGTTGCCTGGTTTAATTGATATGCACGTTCATTTAGAAAGCGAAACAAACAAAGATCAACAACTACAAGAGTTTACACTTAATGATGCAGATGTTGCATTTCATTCAACAGTATATGCTAAGCGAACACTGCTTGCCGGATTCACCACCGTTCGTGATCTTGGTGGTTCAGGTGTAAATATTTCATTGCGTAATGCTATCAATCAAGGGTTGGTTGTTGGGCCCAGAATTTTTACAGCTGGAAAAGCTATTGCATCAACCGGTGGTCATGCAGATCCTACCAATGGTTATCGAAAAGATTTAATGGGCAATCCAGGACCCAATGAAGGTGTAGTCAACTCTGTTGAAGATGCTCGTCAGGCAGTTCGCCAGCGTTATAAAGAAGGGTCTGACCTGATTAAGATTACTGCAACGGGTGGTGTATTGAGTATTGCCAAAGATGGTTCAGGTCCTCAGTTTACAGAGGAAGAAATGAAAGCCATCATTGAAACAGCTAAAGATTATGGTATGCATGTGGCGGCGCATGCGCACGGTGCTGAAGGTATGAAGAGGGCTGTGTTAGCGGGCATTACAACTATTGAACATGGCACCAAAATGACAGAAGAGGTTATGGATCTGATGAAACAGAAAGGTACTTTTTACGTTCCAACGATCACGGCAGGAAGGTTCGTGGCTGAGAAAGCAAAAGTACCTGGTTATTATAATCCATTGGTTGTTCCTAAAGCACTGGAGATAGGGCCATTAATTCAAGGCACTTTTGGCAAGGCCTATAAGCGAGGAGTGAAGATTGCATTTGGTACAGATGCTGGTGTGTTTCCTCATGGTGAAAATGGAAAAGAGTTTGGTTATATGGTGGAGGCAGGCATGCCACCAATGGAAGCTATAAAAGCTGCGACGGCAACTAATGCTGGTATTCTTGGAATGCTTGATAAAATAGGAACTTTAGAGTCAGGAAAATTGGCGGACATCATAGCAGTAGATGAAAATCCGATTAAAAATATTCATACACTTGAAGCTGTTAGGTTTGTGATGAAAGAGGG
>DATJHZ010000197.1:0-12837 GCA_035493595.1 Cyclobacteriaceae bacterium
ACTTAAAATCCACTACTGATACTGAATTAACAGAATCCATACAGATTTACATCAAATTTACCTGGATTGGGTGTCAACTTTTTGAAGTATAGAAGGATTACTAAAGTATAAATTAAATAACATAGCTTTTTCCTTAGTTCCAATAACAAGAGTGTCCCCAGGTGTATAATGGTTTTCAAGTTCTTTAGCCAGACTTTCCATATTTACATCCGTCTTTGAAAGACCATGTCGAGTTGGCTTTAAGGTAGCAAAGCCAGAAATGATAATTACTATTGAATAAGCAGCCACCAAAATTCTAATAGCAGTATTGCCCTTCCTGTAGCACTGTTCAAGTATAAGCCCCATGAAAATGCACACAAAGGGAACGGAGAAGATAGAATATCCTGCCTGGAACGAAATAGTATGATGAGAGGTAATGGCCAGTAACAAAGCATAGATTGGGGCTGATGCCATTAGTATAATTAAACCGAGATAAATCTGAACTTTCTCTACTACCAAGTTCTTAGAACTTATAAGCAGAGCAACTACAATAAGCATCAAAGGAAGTATATCGCGAATTCTTAAACCTAAATCCTGAAATCCCATTCCAAACATATTGACCAGCATTTGAAAAATTCCACCTACTGCTGTCTTAAATGTAGTTTGTCCATAAAAGGTGTTATCAGGATCAAGTGCTGATAACTTTTGGAAATTAGAATTCCTTAATGCCATTACATGCAATCCTTCAAATCCACCAGTATACATCCATAACGATAATATCAATGCAGTAATTATTCCACCTAAGATCAGGTTTCTCCAAACACGAACCTCTCTGATAAAAACTATCGCTATTACGATCTCCCCTAGTAAAATGTAAACAGTTAGATAATGTACTAGCAAGGCAATAGAAGAAAAAACACCAAACCAGAAGAGCAGCCAATACGAGAATTTATCTCGTGCCTTAATAATCTTAATAAAAAATGTTGCCGATAAAAGAATAAAAAATGTTGCCATAGCATATGGTCGTGCTTCTTGTGCATACATTATCGCCATATGATGCAATGAAAATAGCATGGCACTTATGTATCCGGAGATTTTACTCAATCCAAGATCTTGACTTATAAAAAGCAGTAATACGATACTTGAAACTGAAAACAAAACTGAGATAATCCGAACAGAGAAGGCTGAGTTCCCGAATAGCATACTCCAATAATATAGAAATCCAGTATGTAGAATTCCATTGCCTGAATCTCTCTGTATATTTGCCTCCACCATGTTTGCAAAATTCTTTTCTTGTCTGAAGTTACTATTTTGAAAAACTTCATAAACAGAAAAAGAAATCGAATCACGTATACCATTTGCCTCTAGAACTGATTGTTGTTCGTCAAACCAGATTGCACGGCTATTTAATTGTGCTAATCTTAAAGTTAATCCAACAGTTAGAATAGAGATAAGCAGAAACAATAATTTCATTCTATTAAAGTTGCTTTCTGAAAAAATTTAAATACTCTAAAGAAGTTTTTAAAATCTTCATTTTTGATTTCCCTCTTCGTTTATCTGATTTTAAAATCATTGGAACTTCAATAATCCTGGCCTCGACACGAATTGATTTAATTAAAAGCTCAAGGGCGCAAATAAATCCACTTTCAGTTATTATCGTATTGTGTTTGGACTTGACTTTATTTATTAATCCAATTTTATAAACTCTGTAGAAGGAACTTAGCGTAAGAACTTTAATATCAAAGAAGACCCGCAAAATCTGATTGGCTACAAGTGATATTAATTTTCGGAATAATGAAGTTTGACTAAAACCTCCACCTTGCGCATAGACCGAGGATAGCACTAAATCAAACTGCCATTCGCTACATAAGTCATACATCACTGGAAGAATACTTAAGTCACTTGTATTATCTCCTTCCAAAGTAACAATGCAGTCCTCATCAGAAGATGATATTGTTAGAATGTGTTCAAGACCAGAGTTAAAGGAAAAACCAGGACCAGAATTTTTTAAATTAGTAAGTACAGTAAACCTATCTGCTTTAAAATGCTCATGAATAAGTTCACTGGTATTGTCAGTGGAGCAATCATTTACAAAAATGAAATGCTTGTCCAGATTCGGTAGTACAGATCGTAGATTAATGGATAATTCCGGAATATTCAGAGCTTCATTATAAACCGGAATTAAAAAATATAGCATAGTCTAAGATAAATTGGTTTGCCATTGGATAGTCTTCTTCAATCCATCAATCAGATTATGAGTTGGATTAAAGCCCAGCGTTTGTTTTATCTTTTCAATAGATGGTACCCGACGTCTTACATCTTCGTACTTTCCAAATGTCTCGTATGGAATAAATTTTATATTGACACCACTCTTATCACCAGTCATCAACTCATTAATAAGCTGAGCCAATTCACTAATTGAAATCTCTTCCGATGGATTACCTGCGATGTTAAAAATTTCGTTTTTTGCGAGGGGGTTTGTGATGCATCGATAAATTCCATTTACGGTATCATCCACATATGTAAACGTTCGTGTTTGTTTTCCATCTCCATGCACCTCAAGTTGTTTGCCTTCTAATATGTTTTGGATAAAAACGGATTGTGGACCACCCCACCAAGTTAAGTTTTGATTAGGTCCATACGATCCAAAGAAACGCATAATAGTGTATGTTAAGCCTTTGTCCTGGTAATAGGCCTGAATAAGTTGTTCGCTATGTATTTTCGAAAGTGCGTAAGACCATCTCTTAACAGTTGTCGGACCTAGTAAAATATCTGATTCTTCATGGTATGGAATATTTGGATTCTTGCCATAAATATCTGATGTAGAGGCAAATACTAAATGAAGATTAAGACCCAGACAGTTTTGAATGGCATTAGATAGCATTCTTGAATTATCTTCCAACGTCTTAAGGGCACTGCTATATCGGGGTATTTTTTGAGAGGCCAAATGAACCAGCGTATCTCCTTTCAGATCAGAGTATACTTTGTTATTCAATAGATCACGTTCATAGAAACTAAAAAGTGGGTGATCCTGAAATGAAGAGATATTCCTTTTGTTTCCAAAACTAAAATTATCTATACCAATAACCTTTATGTCATTCTCAAGCAAACACTTGGCTAGATTAGAACCAATAAAACCAGCCACACCCGTTATAATTACTGTCATATTTCTGTTATCAAAAAGGTAAAATTATGGAATTTCAAATTAATGAAATAAATAATTTTTGATCATTATGACATACATCGCATCCACGATCAAATCCAAATTGCATATTTAAGCTAACTTATGCACGTTTTAGCTATTACATGTTCCAGAGATGAAAATAATTACAGTTTTAGGTGCCCGTCCGCAGTTTGTAAAAGCTGCTGTTGTATCTCGTTCTATTGAAAGAGAAGGAATTGAAGAAAAAATAATCCATACAGGTCAGCACTTTGATTATAATATGTCACAAGTCTTTTTTGATGAGATGGAGATTTCCAGGCCTCACTACAATTTGGAAATAAATGGACTAGGACACGGTGCAATGACAGGACGAATGCTCGAACAGGTTGAGGGGATTATTATTTCAGAAAGACCAGATTTTGTTTTGGTTTACGGCGATACAAACTCTACTCTTGCAGGAGCTCTTGCTGCCTCAAAACTTAACATACCTGTGGCACATGTAGAGGCCGGGCTGAGAAGTTTTGAAATGAGAATGCCAGAAGAGGTCAATCGGATTGTGACTGATAGACTTAGTAAACTACTCTTTTGCCCTACCCAAACTGCCGTTCAAAATCTCAAAACCGAAGGTTATGATAATTTTGAAAATGAAATAATTTGCTGTGGCGATGTGATGTATGACGCTGTATTGTTTTACAAGGAAAAAATTAAGGAAAAGTCGACAATATTAAATATTAAAAATCTCCCACACGATTTTATACTTACAACCATTCATAGAGCAGAAAACACAGACGATCCTCAAAGACTTAAGAGAATTTGCGAATCGCTAAATCAAATTCATACGGATATTGAAGTAATAATGCCTCTCCATCCCAGAACAAAAGCGTTAATAAATTCTCAAAACATTAAGTTAAATGTCAATGTGATTGAACCTGTTGGTTATTTTGATATGCTTGCCCTTATAGAAAAATGCAAAATGGTTATGACTGACAGTGGAGGCCTTCAAAAAGAAGCCTTTTTCTTTGAAAAATATTGTATCACACTTCGTGATCAAACTGAGTGGATTGAATTGGTTGATAGTGATGTGAATTTTTTAGTTGGCTCAGACATGTCAAAAATATTAAATGCCTTCAACGAAAATAAATCCAAAAAATTTACTGCTCTAGAATCTCTATATGGAAATGGTAATGCCTCTCAATTGATCGCATCAAAACTTAAAGAGTTTTCATAACAAACTTGATAAGCTCAATTTTTCATCAAACTTTCATAAACATCTCTATACGATTCAACCCCTTTATTCAACGAGAAATACAATGCTGCATCATTTCTAATTTCAAAAGATTTTGTGTTGCCTATCATAAAGATAATTGCATCTCTATAAGATAATTCGTTAACTACAGATTTAAATCCACTTAACCTGCTTTCATAATATTCAATATCGCCCCAACCAGTATTCGCTATAAGTGGAATTTGCATAGCCAAAACTTCCGCCATCTTTGTAGCTGATGAGGCTTTCTTTGAGAAGGAAGGTTTTATAAACATCACAGACCCGTTAGATAAGCTGATAAAAATCGGCACCTTGCTTCTAGGCGCCTTTTGAATTATTACATCTTCCTTAAAAGGAAATTCTGTTAAATTCAGAGTATCATTTGTAACAATCAAAAATTTAGCGTTTGACTTTACTTTTTTGAGTTCAATAAAAAAAATCAGCATCTCTTTTATCTGATACCAGGTACCTAATGATCCTAAGTATAACAAAACAAAATCATCGCTTTTAATACCTAGTTCCCTTCGTAGTAAATCCTTTTGATTTAAGGCTATCTTATTGGGATCAAATTGATCCAGGTCAACACAGCAAGGAATTATCACCACCGTATTCTTTATTTTCCAATTCAGAATTTCATTTTTTGCATTATGTGTTAGGGAAATAATGACATCCGATTGTGTTAAGAATTGTTTTTCTCTTTTCTTAAAAAAAAGAAAAACAATTTTATACAATGGATTTTTCAAATTCCACAATCCACCTTCTACACGTTCATCTGCCCAAAAGCCTCGCATATCAAAAATGAATTTCGTATTCCATTTTTGTTTGGCTTTCAATCCAACCAGTGCGGTGATATAGCTTCGGCAATGGATGATTTGAAAAGAATTGATTTGATATTCTCTTTTTACATTTTGCCAAAGTTTCCAAACATCAAAAAGAGTTGATAGCACTGGAGGTTTTTTATGATAACGTAACGGTATCCATTTGATGGAATGTTCTTGACACACGTTACTAATTTCTCCTTTTAGCTTTTCAAATTTTTCTTCCTTCTCAAAACTGATGATGGTAAAACGATAACCTCTCTGTGATAATCCAATAATGTAAGGAAGCACCTGTGATTGCCCAAGTGGATCGGTTAGTCCGTCATAAGTGAGATATAAAATTCTTCCTTTCAATCGTTGAGAAATTTAAAGTGTAGTTCCTGAACTGCTTACTGTTGAATATCTTTCTTTTAATTGTAAAAATCTTTTCTCGAAAAAATGATATGACAAATAAGCTGTTATAATAGTTGTTAGAAAAACAATAAAATAAACAATAGTGTAATTAAACATTGAACTTTTATCTGTGAATTGAATGACTTTGGACAAATAGAAGATTACTAAAGGATGAATAACATATATTCCATAGGATATTTTACCAACAAAATCAAAAAAGGAGAAATCAAGATTAATGAGTCTATGAGTTTTTTGAATTTGACCAATTATAATGAATACTGTAATTATAGAAATAAACTCATTGTCAAGAAATGACAAGATGTGAAATCCATTTATCGCTGTTAATAAGATTACAAGCCATGATATTATTTGCGTCACAATATTATCGGATAGCCAAATGAAAAATTTATTCTTTTGAAAATATAAAATAGCACCAATAGCACCAATCAACATACAATGGAATCTTGTTACATGAAGCATTTGATAAGGCCAACTCATTTCCCCTTGGTTCATTTGAAGATCAGTAAACCTTAAAACAAATTTCAACAGAAATAATGAAACACAAAATAAAATCGTTGTATGCAGAAGTTCTTTTCTTTTCTTAACAATCCATGGCCAAAAAGCATAAAATTGTTCTTCAACACCTAACGACCAGTAATGACCTACAAATGGCATGATACCACCAAAAACGAAAGGTATGTTGGGCAACATAAAAGTGTAATACAAAACAGATTTTTTTTCAAAAGGTAAATCAAAAAGAATTAGTGTTAGAATGCTTAAGATGAGATATAAATAATAGAGTGGCCATATCCGCAGAATCCTTCTAATGTAAAAATTTCTTATATTAATTTCTTGCAAATTCTTTTCTTCTAACAAAAGATATGTGATGAGAAACCCACTCAGCGCAAAAAAGATAGACACCCCAAAGCCTGCCAATAATGTTGTTTTAGCTGTACCATCTGCATATTTTCCAAAAACAAATGAATCAAGACCAAATTCTCTCAGCGCATGTGTTGTATGTGAAAACAATACAGCAATAGCTGCAATTGCTCTTAATCCATTAAGCCCTTTAAAGTATATCGTCTGTTTCAAAAGGAATTTTTTAAAGGTATAAAACGGATGTCTCTAGTGCTTTACGAACTATGGCTTCAACAAATATTTTTGAATAATCATAAGAACCCAGAGCCGATTGTATAAATAATCTTCTCCGTTCATAAAACGCACGATCAGATTATTCACATATGCTTTGTTAAAAATTCCAGTCTTGTCCAGGTTATCCTCGTTCAGATAATTCATAAAATGACGAAGTTCATTTTTCATCCACTGTGCCAACGGAATACTAAAACCCCATTTAGGTCTATTAAAATATTTGGCAGGCACCATTTCATAGAGCATTTTGCGGAGCAAATACTTTGTAGTGCCGTTTCTCTTTTTTAATGACTCTGGCAAGTTAACAGCAAATTCCGTCAGCCGATAATCTAACAACGGACTTCTACACTCTAACCCAAAAAACATGCTTGCGCGATCCACTTTCACCAACAAATCATCTCGAAGATAAAATTGAAAATCAAACAACGCTTGCTGCTCTGCTGCGGATAACGTGGATAAATTGACTTCACTGAGATATGTCCATTCGCTAAAAATTTGAGAGTTGCTAAACACATCTTCTCTCAACTCCTTTTCAGAAAAAAAATATTGCTCTTGCGAAAAGATGTGGGCCCTCTTTTTACCCTCATCAACGTGTTCAAAAAGAGAAGCTGCTCGCTTCAACCGTGACGACGATGAAAGTTGTAACACATTCTTGATTAAAGGACTAGCCCATTTCCACAATGGATTGTTTAAGCGCGTTGCCCAGGTGTAGGAACCATAACCAAGAAAAAGTTCATCTCCGCCATCGCCTGTCAGGGCCACCGTTACATGTTGTCTTGCCAACCTTGAAACCAACATGGTAGGTATTGCCGATGTATCAGCAAAGAGCTCATCGAAGTGGTTTAAGTATTGATCAATCATTTCTACTGCTTCGCTTTCGCGGAGTATGTAGCTATGATGATCGGTGTTTAAATGACGGGCTACTTTTTCGGCATAAATGCTTTCATCGAATTTGCTTTCTTTGAATCCAATTGAAAAAGTCTTTAATCGTGCCACTTGTGCTGCCGATGCAGCCACTAAACTTGAGTCGATGCCTCCACTTAAAAAAATACCCACTGGCACATCGGCTACTAAACGTGAGTGCACTGAATCGTTCACTAAAAATTTTAACTGATTAAAAGCGGCTGTTTCTGTAGTGGAACGTTCTGAACGGATGTGGTGAGAAATATTCCAATATGGAAGAATAGAAAGCTCTAGCGCTGAAGAAAGAATTCCATAATGCCCGGCAGGAAATTTTTTAATGTCTTTGTAAAAAGTTTTTGGTTCGGGAATAAATCCTAATTGCAGAAACGTAGAAATGGTAGAAATATCTACTGAATGATTATTCGCAATAGCGGGATGTTTCAATATTGCCTTAATCTCAGACCCAAATAAAAAGAGGCCATCTTTCGAATAATAGTATAACGGTTTTTTGCCAACCCTATCACGAAAAAGAAATGTATTCTTTGTGAGTGTATCATAAATTACAAATGAGAACATGCCATTGAGTTTGTGAACAAAACCTGTTCCCCAAAGGGCAAACGCTTCAATGATTACTTCTGTGTCAGAGGTAGTATGCAACGCAATTGCATGCTGAGCTAGCTCTTCTGCTATTTTTTTGAAGTTGTAAATCTCTCCGTTGAATACAATTACATACCTGTTATCTTTTGAAAAAAAAGGTTGATTACTGCGTGCATCAAGATCAATGATGCTCAACCTGCGATGACCAAGCGCAATGCTGTTATTGAGGTAATAACCCTTGGCATCTGGTCCGCGATGCGCTATGGAATCAGTCATTAGTTTGATCTCTTCCTGTTGAACTTCTTTTAACGATACTATCCCTGCTATTCCACACATATTACCAAAGTATTATTTTCTTGCACACCACAATGAACCGATAAGTAAACATCACGTAAGGATATAGATAAAGCGTATGTAATAATCCTTTAGTTGCCCTCCATCGTTCGCCTGAAATTGCCAAATGAAGCGAAAGATAAAGTATACGAAAAGAATTAAATTTTCCAGTTTTGTTACCGAAACGCTTAATGAAAAATGGATCTGCTGTAAGCTTTTGACTCACACTAGAACTCTGTTCAATCAGTTTTTTTATATCTGTTGTAGATACGCTTCGCTCGTTATGATTAATTAACCGGGATGTTACTTCATTAAAAATAAGTATCGGCATCCGAGAAGCAATTCGCATCCATAACTCATAATCCTCGGATCGTGATAAATTTTCATCAAAACGATTTTCAAGCGCCACATCTCTTTGAAGGAAGACTCCAATACAACTCAAAAAATTTCCTTCTAACAATTTTTCGTTGACAGGACTTGGCAACTCTGGCAATTGATCTGTATGCCCGTTCGAATGAAGAATTTCATAAGCCAAATGAAAAATAGGAGCAGAATTTGTTTCTTCTATTTTTTGATGTGCCGTTTTCAAATGCCACGGCAGAAAAAGATCGTCCGAATCAAGAAATGTAACATATCTGCCAGCTGATTTTTGCACGCCGTAATTTCGTGCCGCACTACGTTCAGAGTTCTTTATTTTGTAATAATAAACGCGCCGATCAGCAAGATATGGTTGAATGATCTCCGTAGTGTTGTCAGTACTTCCATCGTCGATAATAATGACTTCGAAATCAAAGAATGTTTGTTCTAAAACAGAATTAAGTGTGAACGGAATTAATGAGGCCCGATTATAGGTAGGAATGATAACTGAAAAAAGTGGCTTATTCTTCATACAATACAGTCAGCGAATTAACCATTTTATCAATTGAAAAAGAAGCAGCTGATTTTTTTCCGTTTGAGATAAGTGTACTTCTAAGCTGCGGTTCATTTAATATTCTTGAGATGGCATTGTAAATCGCTTCTGAGTTTTGAAATGAAACAACCAATGCGTTGTGTTCATGAACGATGAACTCAGGCGCAACTCCCGACAGGGTAAATACTGAAGGAATGCCACTGGCGAGAGCCTCTATGTAGGTTTGACCAAAAGCTTCGCTTTGTGAATCAATGGGCACGTGTACATACACATCAAAAAGCTGGTACAATGAAGCGAGATCATTTTCAAATTCAATTTCTGTAAATGAATTCCGGGGTAGAAACTGCAATGCTTTCTTTATTTGAGTTTTATAATTTCCATTGGTGTTTGCTAAGATTAAATGAGCATCTGGAAAATCATTCAATAGTGACTTAAAAGATTGAATAATGTGTTCAATCCCCTTTAATAGTAGATAGCGAGAGATGACTCCAATAACAGGATGCTTACCTTGCGTGTTGTACTTAATTTTAAGTTTCTTGATTTCATTCTCATCAGTAGTTTGAAAATAATTTAAATCAAATCCATGATGAATAACCCAAATCTTTTCTTCATCAGTCTTATCTAAAGATATTAAAATATTTTTTGTATTTTGTGAAATAGCAACAATATGAGTGGCTATTTTATTAATGTATCTATCCCATTTTAATCCTTGAGGATATTCGTTATAATGAACCATTGCATGATGGCGGGTAAATATCCGCTTAGGCACATTCAATAATTTGCCAGCCGTTAGACCAATAAGATTGGCATAGAAAAGATGCGTGTGAATTGCGTGGGGTTTTATTCTATATATTGATTTTAAAACGTTGAACAGCGTAGAGAGCATTATAAACTTATTACCAAGCGGAAATTCCAAAACTGTGATGTTCAACTTTCTTAATTCTTGCGCTAATTCTGAATTGGGTTTGCCAAGTAAAATAAAAGTCAATTCAATTTTTGTGTGATCAATTGATTGAGCGATCCATTCAAATGCCAATGCTTTTTGGATGTCTGAAACGATATAGACAATTTTCAATCGACTCATTTTATAAATTATCACACTGTTGACATCTGTTTTTAAAATTTCTTATCTCTTGATAGGTCACTTTAAATTCAGAATATCTTACCCAAATTACGAATAACATTTTGATAGATTGTAGAAATTGAATCAAGCTACGGAATCGACTTTTCCCTATAATCATTCGAGGGAAAATGTAAATCGTCTCGCCGATTTTTCTTACAGAAAAGGAAACCAAAAATTTAAAAAATGCTTGATTCGGCTCACTAAATACAATTGGATACATGCGAAGCACAATGAGATGAGTTACGTGATCTAATGTGAGCTTAAAAAAGTATTTTGTAGTCAATCGCTTCTTAGGCATGAAGTGAATAAAAAACAATTCTTCAAAAAAATAAACTTCATATCCCATAAAAAACATGGCCCAACATAATTCTGAATCTCCGCCAGCCGTAAGTGCATTTGATTTCCTGTCCTGCAATTGAGATTTAAATCCTAAAGAATTCAGTTTTTCGTATGCATTTTTGTTAAGCACCATGCCTGCTCCGTTCACAGTGTCTTTCCATTTGCTCAATGCTCCTTTGTGCACAGGTTGTCCTATGGCTAAAGCGGATTTCATAGGCTTTAGCCAAGGCTTCATAGGGATTTCGTACTTGCCTTCGCACCAACCACCGATAATGCCTGAATCGAGATGAGAAGTCATTTTAATGAACGCAGTTTGAATATAGCTTTCGTTTAACCAGTTGTCGTCATCACAAAACACAATCACATCGTAAGAAGATGATTTTATTCCAGCATTTCGCGCATAAGTAAGCCCAGGTTGAGGTTCATTAATAGTGAATAATTTAATCGATGAGCTTAAACTTTTCCAATAATCTAAAGTTACTTGTGTTGTATTATCAGTGGAGGCGTTGTCAACAACAATAATCTCCCATGACAATGATGCTTCTGTTTTTTGCAAAGAAAGATGCCGCAGGGTTTCTTCTATGCGCGATGCACTGTTGTAGCAACAAATGACTATGGAAATGCCTGTTGCCATCTCAATGGAATAAATTTGTTAGTTGATTGCTATCCACACCTATAAAATTCGTAAGGGGCTTCGTCAAACTCATAATGATTGGCACTACTTCGCGCAGAGCAATCATGTTATGAATTTCTTCTGAATGTATGTTTAACCGTTTCAAAACTCTTATGATTTAATTTACGCTTATATTCAATAATAAGAATCGCTCATAATCTTATTTTAGGATATTCAACTCCCAAAGATTGTACAATGACAGAATACAAGCGATAACGGATTTTCGCAGGGAAAATCATAAATATACTTGAATGGTCTATCATTTGAGGGAGATTTTTAAATGCAAAAAAGCGATATATCAAATGTTTGAATGAAAGTATTTTTTTTTCATTAGCTGATCTCATATGAGGACGTATTTCGTAGAGTTTCTTACGGGCCAATTGATATTGTCTGATACGTTTTATGTAACTTGTACATGTAAGAAAATCATTGTGAATAGCAGTATTGGTCTGATCGAAATAGACAGGGATATTTTTCTCAATTGCCCTGTAGGCACAATCAAAATCTTCAGCATCGGTTAGCCTTTCATCAAAACCGTTTAATTGTTCAAAAATTTTTCGCGGTATCGAACAATTAGCAGCAGTAAAAAAAATATTATCTAAAGTCAACAGGTTAATGTCAGTGTACTTAGTCATCCATTTTTTACTAAGCCAAACTGAATATTTTTGAAAATCAGTTTTATGAAATTCTTTATCATCTATTGGATTCCCTGCTAAAAGCACATTGTTATTTTTCAAATGGAACTCAATGTGCTGTTTCACAGAGTTGGGAAAAGGAATCATATCGTCATCATAGAAAATCAACAGATCACCGAAAGCATTCTTTGCTCCATAATTGCGTATAGCTGCCCTACCCTTGTTGGGCTGATTTATGATTTTAAATTTGGAGAATTTGTTGCTAAACTTTTGTGCAATAATTTCAGTGTGGTCAACAGATCCATCGATAGCTACAACTAACTCAAAGTCTTTATAGGTTTGTTTTTCAAGTGCACTGAGCACATTGCTGATTTTATGCTCGCCATTATAGGTAGGTATGATTACACTGATTTTATGATTCATATCTAAAAAAACTTATCTAAAAAAACTTATCTAAAAAAACTTATCTAAAAAAACTTATCTAAAAAAACTTATCTAAAAAAACTTATCTAAAAAAACTTATCTAAAAAAACTTATCTAAAAAAACTTATCTAAAAA
>DATJHZ010000198.1:0-5661 GCA_035493595.1 Cyclobacteriaceae bacterium
TCACTACAATCTTTCCATCTGGGTTGATGAAAGCTGTAGTCTGAAGTTTGTCTCTGCTTGATGAACTGATAATATGTTTAGCACCTGGTTTTACAAATTTTGAAAAGTGACCGAGATAGTAATATGCGTTTGTATAAATCAGTTTTCCTGTTTTTGTATCAGCATGGATTGGAGCAAAACAAAAGTTACCAACGTGATTAGGACCTCCTGTTTCATCTAACAGAATATTCCAGTCTGTCCAGGCGCAAGTGCCACCATTAAAGTCATTAACCATCGACAAGCCATAGCGTTCACCCAATGACCAATCGTTAATTTGAGTCATGGTAAATTTCTCCTTGCAGCCTTCTGTAAAAATTAGATGCTTATCAGGAAAGGCTTCGTTAACCTTGTTTATGTTACTGAATTGCATACCGCTTCCAGTCCATGTTTCATACCAATGAAAACCAATACCCCAAACATACTTGGCTGCATCGGGGTCGCCAAAAATTACACTGGCGCGTTGGTAAGCAAGGTCACGGTTATGATCCCACGCAATTAATTTTTTATCTCCTAAACCACTCTTCTCTAATGTTGGACCAAGATATTTTTTGATAAAGTCGCGTTCGTCTTCTGCAGAATAATTGCAAGACTCCCAGGTTTGTTTTGCCATCGGTTCATTCTGAACACTAAGCCCCCAGATAGGCATACCACGTGATTCATACTCTTTAATAAACTTCACGTAAAAGTTAGCCCAGGCTTGTGCATACTGTGGCAAAAGTTTTCCGCCTAATAACATATTGTTGTTGTCCTTCATAAAAGCAGGAGGACTCCACGGACTTACAAACATGGTGAGTTTACCACCAGCGGCAGTCATGGCTTGCCTGATCAATGGAATTTTATATTTCTCATCATGTGCAAGATTAAAAGTCTTCAGTGACTCATCTTTGTCTTGAACATAAGAATAAGTATCGCTTGAAAAATCGCAGCTTTGAATGTTAGTTCTGGCTAATGTGTAGCCAATACCTTTTTCTGTGTTGTAGTATGCTGTGAGTAACTCTTGCTGAGTTTCTTTGGACAGCTTGGCAAATGTTTCAGCAGAAGCATCGGTGAGCGCACCGCCAATGCCTACTACAGTTTGAAATGTTTTTGAAGGATCAACAAATACGCAAGGTACTGTCTCTGCCGGTTGTTTTAGTTCCGTGAATTGCAGTGTACCTGTGTTAGACAAACGCAAATCAGACTTATCGGCTGTGGTATAAACAACAACTTCAGTTGCGTTTTTTTTAGGCTGGGCCTTCGCTACATAGAGAGAAGGTATAACCAGAAAAAGTAAAATAAGTTTTTTCATTATTCTAACGGTGGTTGAGCTACATGAATTATTAAGCTAGGTGAGGCACTTTAAATATACAAAAAAAACAAGCTGCCTGACGATAAACAGGACAGCTTGTTTTTATTACTAAACCAAACAGTATTATTTAACTCCTCTGAATTCTACGTTATCAATTGATATTCCATCGGTACCAATATTAGCGCCACCTGTTTTGATAAGAAGATAGACAGTTCCACTCGTAGCAAATTGAACAACGCCGCCACCTGTTCCAGAGCATGATAATGCTGACAGCTTACCGGCAAATCCAGACTTACCGCAACCATTCCAGGTATTTAAACCAAGGCGTATGCCACCATCGCTATAATCACTTCCGTCTACTGGTTCTTTCGTACCTACATAAACTTCAAACCATGTATCAGTAGCGCCACTGCCTGAAACAAACATATCTACTTTATACTTTTTATCAGCTTCAACATTAATAGCCTGATAAATTGCCTGGTGTCCCCAGTTGCCACCAGTTGCTGTGTATTTGCCATCACCAAAATTCCAGGTAACACCACCAGAAATATTAATGACATGCCAATCCACATCATCGCCAGTGTCCATCTTGCCACCAACAACGAGGTTACCAGAAACAGGATCTGATGTTTCTACATTGAGATCTTTTGTTGTAACCTCAGGTACGCCTCCTTTGCCAATAAGAGCAAGGCCAATAGTATACTTTCCGGCATCAGGATAAGCTACAGTATCGACAGCTTTTCCAAATGCAAATCCGGTTCCATCACCTAAATCCCACTTCAGTCCTAACGGTCCATTCTTATCGGATTGTAAAACATATGTATTTGTTTTTCCATCAACAGGTGTAATGGTGAACGATGGATTCAATGGTGCGCTGACTAATCCGTTACCATTACCAAATTCTTCTGGCTGACATCCTATTATTGTACCAACTCCTAAACCCAGGATGATTGATAATTTATTAATTGAAATTTTCATACTCAGATTTTTAATTATTTGTAAGCTTCATTTTGAACCAGCTTGGTGTTTGTAAGTTCTGCTAATGGTATGGGCAATATTTCATGCTTACCTTCAACAAATCCTTTAAACGCCAATGCAGTTGCAGCCTTCTTTGTTCGAACAAGATCAAAGAAGCGATGTCCTTCAGTTGCTAATTCTAATCTTCTTTCATTGTAGATATTATCCAGTGTTGCAGCAACAGAAGCTAATCCAACGCGAGCTCTTACAGCATCTAATAAATCTTGCGCTCTGCCCGATGCATCACCTGCACGAACCAACGCTTCAGCTTCCATCAGATATGTATCAGCCAATCTGATCTCGATGTAATCGTTAGGATAGTTCAATTCAGAGTTACCACCCGCAGTAGATTTATATTTTTGAAGTGGAGCAAATTTCTGAATGAAGTAACCTGTGTTCTGATAACCCTTTTCGTATAAGTGTTTACCCGTTGCAGCGAAGTTTACCGCATCAATACTATCGATGTTAGCCACAGTATACTTGTAACGTGGATCATTCTTGATTACAGCTGCTAAACTTTCTGTAATAGGATTGAAGCCCCAACCTGCTACGTAGATAGGACCAGAATATCCTCTTGGACCAACCATTTGAACAGCAACGTTGCCTTCAAAATCTTTACCCCAATCACCCCAACCTAATTTGGCTGATGATGTATGAACTATTTCAAAAATAGATTCGGTATTGAATTTATTCTCAGGGCTAAAGATGTCGCCAAAGTTTGAAAGCAGATTATAATTGTACTTTGCATTTAACTGACCTGGTGTAGGACCGTTAACGTCTTTGAAAAGTTCGGCAACATGTGCCATGCGGCTTTCATCATTTTGAAACAAGATCACTTTACCAAGCAACGCCGTTGCTGCACCTGCAGAAACTCTTCCATTATCACTAGTCTGAATGATAGAAGGTAAAGCTGGAATGGCATCAGTAAGATCTAATTCAATTTGTTTGTAAACATCTTCTGGTGCTGCTTGTGTAACAGAATAAATTTCTGCTGCTTCAATTGGCTTTACAAACAAAGGAACGTTTCTAAACAATCTTACTAAATCAAAATAATAATAGGCACGCAAAAATTTACATTCAGCTGTGTAGCGTGAGCGGTTAGCTTCACTTACAGGTGCATCAGGTAATTTTGAAAGCATAGTGTTAGCACGACTGATGCCTGTGAAGTTACGAGCCCATAAATCTACCTGTGGACCATTGGCTGGTGTCAATGTAAAATTATTCCATGCTTGCCACATGCTCATATCCGTTGAGCTACCACCTCCAGCATAACAATCATCAGAGGCTGAGTTGAGAGCACCTATTTTATTTGAATATGTAGAGCCAGCTTCTTTTCCGAGTGGATCATATACAGATACCAGGCCAGCAAAAACTTCCGCTTCATTGGTATAGTAATTTGCTTCAAGCGCAGTTGCCTTGGGCTGAACTTCAATGAAGTCCTTTGAACAAGAGAGACACAAATACAACCCTGCAAAAATGTAGGCTGCTCGTGTTATATATTTTCGTTTCATGAATTTAATATTTAGGTATATCACATTTAGAATTCTTAATTCACACTTCGGATTGTTCAATGTTTAGAAACCAACATTTAAACCTGCCATAAAAGATCTTGCCTGTGGATAGTAACCTCTGTCAATTCCATAACTGCTACCACCAATCTCAGGATCAAATCCAGAGTATCGTGTAAAGGTGTAGAGGTTATTACTTCCGATGTAAATTCTAACTCTGTTAAGATTTGCTTTGCTCACAAGCGCTTTAGGAATAGTATATCCTATCTGCATTGTTTTTATTCTGAAGTAAGCACCACTCTCCAACTGGAAGTTTGACGGGTTTGAAAAATTCTTGTTCGGATCTGACGTGATCAGGCGAGGAAAAGAATTTGATGTTCCTTCACCTGTCCAGCGACTCATTGCTTTTGTAGACCAGTTAGCATTTCCGATATCAAGACGTCTCAAGCCCTGATACACATCGTTGCCTGCAACACCCTGACCGAAGATCAAGAAATCAAAACCTTTCCACGCTGCATTTAACGTTACACCAAATGACCAGTTTGGCGTTGGATCGCCTATGAACTTACGATCATTCGCATCAATTTTTCCATTGCCATCTAAATCTGCAAAGCGGAAATCACCAGGCGCTGCGTTAGGTTGAATTACAGTGCCTTCTTTATTAGTATAACTATTTATCTCTTGCTGATTTTGGAAAATGCCTAATGTCTGAAATCCATAGAAAGAACCGATAGCATGACCAACTGCTGTGCGACTGATGCTATAGGCAGTAGATTGAACAGTGGCACCACCATCTAAATACTTCTTGCCCATGCCCAGATACGTAACTCTGTTTTGCAGGTATGAGACATTGCCCTTCATGCTAAAGTTAACCTCACCGATTTGTTTGTGATAACCAAGCTCAAGTTCAACACCTCTGTTCTCCATATCAGCAACGTTGCCTGCTGGCTTTCCTGTTCCTACATACGCTGGGATGTCGATGTCTTGTAATATGCCGGTTGTCTTCTTATCGTAGATATCGAAGGTTACGTTGATGTTTCGTAAAACTGTAGCTTCGAAGCCAATGTTAGTTTGAGTAGTTTGCTCCCAACGCAGGCTAGGGTTAGCTGATGCGTTCGGGCTATAACCTATTCTTAAACTATCTTGTCCAATGGTATAGTTTCTACCTCCACTTACAGTAGCGAGATATTTAAAGTCTCCGATGTTATCATTACCAGTAACACCATAAGATCCTCTTACTTTCAAAAAGTTTACAACATTGTTAGAAGGCCAGAAATTTTCGAGCGATGGTACCCAACCCACAGATGCTGAAGGGAAATAACCATACTTGTTATTGCTACCAAAACGTGTTGAACCATCTTTGCGAATGATACCGGTGAACAAATACTTCTCGCTGTAGTTATAATTAAGTCTGGCAAACATAGAACTCACAGAGTGCTTTACAGCTTCACCGCCACCGCCTACTTTATCAGCAACAGCCACTGAATAATTCATAGAGGCTTCCTTGAATGTATTGATAGGCAGATTTCTGTAGGTTGTATTTAAGTAAGTTTGTCCTTCGCTATAAGCAGAAACACCACCTAACAAACCGAAGCTGTGCTTGTCAAAGTTTCTTGAGTATGCAATGGTGTTATCAAAATTCCAGATCAGACCTTTGTTCTGTTCACGATAAAAACTGTTTGTAGAATTTTGGCTTACGCTATTGAAGTAAGCAAGTGGTGTAAAGCTTTCACTTCCCCAATAAGCCAGCTTGGCACCAATGTTTGATTTAACAATCAGTCCTTTCAGTGGTTCAACTTCAACATAAGC
>DATJHZ010000199.1:0-18588 GCA_035493595.1 Cyclobacteriaceae bacterium
GGAAGGATCCCAATTCATAATGTATTCGAGATCTTTTATGGATGAAATGAGATGTGCCTTGTTTGATTTGATGAGGTTGTTACATCCTTCTGAATAACTTTGACCAATGTTGCCAGGAAAGGCGAAGACATCTTTGTTATAGCTATTGGCGATATCGGCAGTAATCAATGCTCCTCCTTTTTCGGCTGCTTCAACAACAACGAGAGCATCACATAAGCCTGCTATAATTCTGTTTCTTGCCGGAAAGTTATGGGCATCAGGTTTTGTACCGAAACGGTTCTCTGTAATCAGCCCACCATGGTCAAGCATTTTCTTTGCTGTTTCTTTATGCGTTGCCGGATAAATTATATCGATGCCACTTCCCATCACACCAATTGTCGGTAAATTGTTTTTCAGTGCCTGTTTGTGTGCCTGTATGTCTATACCATAGGCGAGACCACTGATGATCAAAGCATCATGTGGTACAAGCTCCTGCATTATTTCTTCAATGCAATTGCGACCGTAGTCAGTTGATTTACGCGTGCCTACAATGCCAACTGTTTTGGCTGCTTCAAGATTTACGTTTCCTTTTAAGTAGAGAAGTGAAGGCGCGTCAGCTAAACCTTTTAAACGTGATGGATATTTTTTGTCTGTGAAGAATAATAATTCAACAGATTCTTTTTCTGCTTTCTTTAATTCTTCTTCTGCAAAATGAAATGAATTTCCACTCGTCAATGTATCGGCTGTAACCTGACCGATGCCTGGTATCTTTAGTAATTTGCCTTTAGGTGTTTTAAAAACTTTTTCAGCTGAGCCACAATAACTAACTAATTGTCTGATGGTGTAATCTCCAATGCCTGAAACAAAATGGAGTGCTAATAATGAGAGACGGTTCTGATCCATTGCTCCCAAGATAAATGATTTGATTAAATCAGGGAACAGGTGTAAAGCAAAATCAGAAAGGTAAAAATCCGGTATTGATAAATGATTTTTGAAAGTGTGATTGCAAAGATTTAGAAGTGAAGAATCAGTGATGATGACTAACGCATCTTGTCTCTGAGCTCAACAAGGAAACTGCGCACGCGTCTTAATGATTCAATCATGTCCATTTTATCTTTCACAGCATGAGTGTCATTACGGAGCATTTCTTTAGCACCTTGTAATGTGAAGCCTTTCTCTTTTACTAAGTGATAGATAGTACGAACGTTGTCGATATCCTCGCGAGTGAACTGGCGATTGCCTTTACGATTTTTCTTAGGCTTGATGATTTCAAATTCTGATTCCCAGAAACGAATCAGTGATGGCGCTACATTGAAAAGCTCCGCTACTTCTCCTATTGAGTAGTAAAGTTTTTCTATTTCTTTCTCTTTGTACGCCATGTTATTGAGCAAGATAAGTAATTAAACCATTCTCGTCAATGCGAATTGCAGATTCAGGGAAATCTTTTTCGGTAAGTTCCTTTATCTTTCTGATGACCTGTTTTGCCGGATCAATTCTCACGCCAGTACCATAAGTCTGGTATGTTGGTGTGATTTGAGCTTTATAAAACTTGCCTTTTGAATCTGTATAGACCTTTATAATAGGAGCAAGCCCATTGATGCCTGAGACGCTAATGCCCCTATAGGTACAAAAATTACCCATGCTATAGGTAATGAATCTGTCTTTGTAAAGATCAACAGCACGTGTAACGTGAGGCCCGTGTCCAAAAACAATATCAGCACCGGCATCAATTACTACGCGGGCAAACTTATAAACATCTCCTCGGTTTTCACCATGGAAAAGCTCATTTGCTCTGGGCACATGTTGATATTCTGCGCCTTCAGCACCGCCATGAAAAGACACTATAACAATGTCACAGATAGAATCAAGATGTGCAACCAGGGCTCTGGCATTATTAAGATCGTTCAGGTTCACGCAACCGCCGTTAGGTGCAAAAGCAACAACGCCATATTTAATACTATCGCGAACAAAGGTTGCGTATGGATGTATAAGCTGACCTGCGTGTTCAAGATGAGCTTCTTCAAGTGTTTTAATGCTGCTGCGTCTGCCGGTTTCTCCAAAATCGCCTGCATGATTATTTGCAAGGCTCATAACGTCAAAACCTGCATTCAATAAGTTCTGAACATAACTAACTGGTGTACGAAACACATAGCATACTTTAGGGTCTTTACAGGTCTTTGGTGTGCCGCCTTCATTTAAAAGTGTTCCCTCGAGGTTTCCGAAAGTGATGTCTGCATTTTGTAAAACATGTTCAACATCTTTAAGCAGAAATGATCCATTATCGGAAGGCAATTTATTTTCAGGGTAGTTTGTTCCCATCATAATATCACCAACACCTATTACCGTAACGGTATCTTTTTTTGTTTGCTGGGCTTGTGCTGATAGAATAAGGAATGTTAGGGCAACACTATATATGAGGCGCATGATGAGATATCTTTTTTAAACGGAGTGCAAAGAAAAGGTTATTTACTATAGACCGCAAGCTCCTGTTAAAGAACTTTAATAGAATGCTATAGAGTATCAGATTACTAAATACTTAGCTTATATAATTTCCGATAAAAGGTAATTGAAGGACGATGAATTAATCCAGCGGCTCAACGTTCTTGCTTCCTTCTTTGATCAGGCGATCATACTCTTTATTACTCAGATCGCGCTGGAAGAAATTGATAGGATTAACGTGCTCGCCATTAAATAATACTTCGTAATGTAAGTGGGCAGAAACTGAAGTGCCTGTGTTTCCTACATAAGCAATTACTTGTCCTCGTTTTACATGATCTCCAGCCTGCACTCCAAATCGCGATAAATGAGCATAACGCGTTTCAAAGCCATGGCCATGGTTAAGATAAATTACATTACCATACGAATCTGATGAGTATGCCATTGTAATCACGCCATCACCTGTTGCATAAATAGGTGTTCCTTTGGCTGCAGAAAAATCAAGTCCTTTATGTGGTCTTATAAAATGAAATATAGGATGCATGCGACTTCCATACGTAAGATGCAACTGTTGAAGTTGTTTATTGTTGATGGGTTGAATGGCAGGTCGTGAAGCCCACATTTTAATTTTGTCATCCAGCATTTCAGTAAGCTCGTCGTACGATTGTACTTCTACATCTAACTGATGTTTAAGTTTTTCAAGATGAACATAGTTGTTAACAATGCCAGGAAATTCTTCAATGCCTTGCAGATTTATCTTTTCACTACCACCAATACCAGCTTCACGAATACTTGGTGATAATGGTTCAGAGTCAAGAATAACGCGGTAGTTGTTGTCGTCTTTTTCAATGAGGGCCGTAAGCTCCTGGTTAGCATTTTCCAGTCGATGATGTAGAATGCTCCATTCAGTCTTTAATGATCTGTTCTTTTTCTTTAAGATCAGTTCATCAAGAGATTCATAATTGTTCTGGTGATAGATGAAGCCGATCAATCCAACACCGAAAGAAGTAAGCATAAACCAGAACGATCGCTTTAAAAATACGCGTCGTGTTCCAAATACAGGTTCGTATTTGCAGGTCTCGGGATTATATCGGTATTTAATTCTTCCCATCAATCCAGCGACTGGTTTTGTTTTTTACTGAGTGAGATCAGTTTGTTATACGCATGGCTATCCAGTCCTTCAATCATATAAGCCATAGGGTCAACCGTTTCACCACGGTGGATCACTTCATAATGAAGATGGGGAGCAATAGAACCACCACTGCTACCTACAGTACCAATCACCATGTGCTTCGTTACTTTCTGTCCGGCCTTCACTTCAATTGTTTCTAAATGTGAATATCGCGTAACAAAGCCATGACCGTGATCAATATCAACTGAATTTCCATAGCCGGCTTGTATGTCACTTTTATTGACATCGATAACCCTGCCTTGTGCTGTAGCGAAAACTTCAGTGCCGCGTGGTGCAGCAAAGTCAATGCCCGGGTGTTTATATTTTCCCTTGTGAAATGGATTGATGCGTGTGCCAAAGCCCGACACCAATAGATCTAAATTTGGATTGGCTATGGGTTGAAGCGTAGGGATCGAATTAATTAAGGCAATGTCCTCCTTAGATATAGAGATATTGTTCTGGAACTTCTCGTTTGTAACAATGGACTGATGATGGAGTGCCGTTGATTTCTCATCCAATGACTCCAGCAAATCATCAAACGATGATGCATTAGCCATTAAAATTGCTTTTTTATCCGTTGTTGCTGTATTTACTGATGCAATAGAAGTCTCTTCAAAAAGCCTTTCATTAAGCTTCTGATCTTTGTCTTTGAGTTGATTGAGTGTTGATTCTATGCCCGAAAGTTGGCTGGCCAGCACAACCTGGTGCTTATCCAATGCAAGGTTTTCCTTCCGAAGTGCATTTTCCAGGGCTGATTCGGTGAACCTGTCATAGGCTAAAGTGCCTCCTACAAAGATCAGTGCGCCTACAAACAATACCCCCAAACAGTACAATATGGCATCCTTAATCCGGAGGGACGAAGGCTCATACTGACACGTTTCTGAGTTGTAGTAGTAGGTAGAATTACGCATTTATTCGAAAAAGGATCAATTAGTTATGTTTCGTTGTAGCCATAAAAAAAAATGCACATTCTGCGTAATCTCCCTCAACTGCGACTATTTTTGTGGCTTGCTCTACATTTAGAGGGCTAATATAGTAAAAAACGGAGTAGTCAAAAGTTTAAACAGCGTAAAACAACATGGATTCGGGTTCGATTAGGCGTAAGTTTCTGGAGTTTTTTGAGAAAAAAGGGCATCTTATTGTGCCTTCAGCCCCATTAGTATTGAAAAATGACCCAACCCTGCTCTTCACCAATTCGGGCATGGTTCAGTTTAAAGACAACTTTTTGGGAAATGCAACCCCAAAAGCCAAGCGAATAGCTGATACTCAGAAGTGTCTTCGCGTAAGTGGTAAACACAATGATTTAGAAGAAGTTGGTATTGACACTTATCATCATACCATGTTCGAAATGCTGGGCAACTGGTCTTTCGGCGACTACTTTAAGAAGGAAGCTATCGAATGGGCATGGGAATTATTGACGGAGGAATACAAGCTTCCAAAAGACAGACTCTATGTAACAGTTTTTGAAGGTGATAAGAAAGAGAACCTCGCCTTTGATCAGGAGGCTCATGACTATTGGAAGAAATTCATTGCCGAAGAGCGTATCCTGAATGGCAATAAGAAAGATAACTTCTGGGAAATGGGAGAGATGGGCCCGTGTGGTCCATGTTCAGAGATTCATATTGACCTTCGCACAGAAGAAGAAGTAAAAAAGAAGCCAGGCAAAGAACTGGTAAACAATGATCATCCTCAGGTGGTAGAAATCTGGAACCTCGTGTTCATGGAATTCAACCGTAAGGCTGATGGTTCGCTTGAGAAACTTCCGGCACAACATGTTGATACCGGTATGGGCTTCGAGCGTTTGTGTATGGCCATCCAAAAGAAAACTTCTAATTACGATACAGATGTTTTCTCTCCGTTGATAAATTTCGTCAGTGAGGCAGCCAATATAAAATACAAGCAAGACGAGAAGACTGACATTGCCATGCGTGTTATTGCCGATCACGTGCGTGCAGTATCATTTGCTATTGCTGATGGTCAGCTTCCTTCTAATACAGGTTCTGGTTATGTGATCAGAAGAATTTTGAGAAGGGCTGTTCGCTATGGCTATACATTTCTGAATTTTAAAGAGCCATTCATTTATAAGCTGACAGCTGTCTTAGCTGATCAGTTAAAAGATGTGTTCACAGAATTAAAAGCTCAGGAAGATTATGTGAGCAAAGTGATTTTCGAAGAGGAGGCATCTTTCTTGAGAACATTAGATAAAGGAATAAAAAGATTTGAAGATGTATTGTCTTACGATGAATCTCGTGATAATCCACAAAATCTAGTTGTTGGTGGAGATATCGGAGATATTACTGAACAGATGAGTACAAGAGATATCAGGATCAAAATTGCCCAGACAAAAGTTGTACCTGGCTATTTTGCATTTGAGTTATATGATACTTTCGGATTCCCACTTGACCTCACTTCGTTAATTGCAAGAGAGCGAGGACTGTCAGTTGATGAAGAAGGTTTCAAGTCAGAAATGGCTAAACAAAAAACTCGCTCAAAAGCTGATGCTGCCAAAGAAACAGGTGACTGGACGTTAGTAGGTGAAGATGAGAAAACCGAATTCATTGGTTACGATCATCTTGATGCTGATGTGCGCATTATAAAATATCGCAAGATCAAACAAAAGAATAAAGAACTGTTTCAGTTAGTATTTGATAAGACTCCATTCTATGCAGAGAGTGGTGGTCAGGTAGGTGATACCGGTCATATCGAAGCAGGCGCTGATAAATTTTTTGTAATTGATACGAAGAAAGAAAATGAATTGATTGTTCACTTCACTGAGAAGTTGCCAACGGACATCAATACTACTTTCAAGGCCGTTGTGAATAATCACAAGCGAACTCTTTCCATGGACAATCACTCAGCTACGCACTTGCTTCATGCAGCGCTTCGCCAGGTGCTGGGTAAGCATGTAGAACAGAAAGGTTCTTTGGTAAATGATAAGGTATTACGCTTCGACTTTTCACACTTCGCAGCGATGACGCCTGAAGAATTGTTGAAGGTTGAAGACATCGTGAATCAAAAAATACGCGAGAATATTTCTCTGGATGAAAGACGCAATGTGCCTATCGAGCAAGCTAAGAAATTAGGTGCTATGGCATTATTCGGAGAAAAGTATGGTGACTTTGTCCGCGTCATTACATTTGATCCCAAATTCTCTGTAGAGCTTTGTGGTGGTACGCACGTAAAAGCTACGGGTAACATAGGCTTGTTTAAAATTACTTCAGAGAGTTCAGTAGCTGCCGGCGTTCGAAGAATTGAAGCTGTAACGGCTGAAGAAGCAGAGAAATATGTTCGTGATGAGTTTGCTTTACTCGATCAGGTTCGTGGTTTGTTAAAGAACCCGAAAGATCTTGTTGCCATGACGAAGAGCTTACTCGAAGAGAAACATGCCTTAGAGAAGAAACTTGAAGTCTATCAAACTGAGAAAGCAAACAGTTTAAAGGATGAACTGGCAGCCAAGGCATCTAAATCTAACGGGCATACGTTGATCCTGGAGAAGGTAAGTGTACCAAATGCCGATGCATTGAAAAACATCGCTTACGCTTTACGTAATCAGTTTGATGACCTGCTATTAATATTGGCAGCTGACGTTGAAGGCAAACCGCAGGTAGCTGTTATGATTGGCGAAAAATTGCTGCAAGGAAATAAGTTTCATGCCGGTAACATGGTAAAGGAATTGGCCAAGGAGATTGAAGGTGGCGGAGGAGGTCAACCCTTCTTTGCGACTGCCGGAGGTAAGAACTTAAACGGATTGAATGCGGTTATCGAAAAAGCCCGTACCTTGATCCGATAATTTAAATTTGTGGCCTGTGTCGACACAGGCCACGGATGCAAGATTGAATTAAAAAATAACATTAATATTGCCCGACGCACTTAGCGTTTTAACTATGGATAAATCAATTCGTGATAAGTACACTGCAGTTATTGGTCTTGAAGTTCACGCACAGCTTTTAACCAAAACCAAAATCTATAATTCAGATTCTGCTGAGTATGGAAGCTTGCCCAATACCAATGTTGGTGTTATTACATTAGCGCATCCTGGCGCGATGCCTCGTTTGAATAAAATGGTAGTTGAGTATGCTATCAAGATGGGGCTTGCCTGTCACTCTGAGATTTCACGTTTCAATATTTTCGATCGTAAGAATTATTTTTATCCTGACCTTCCAAAAGGTTATCAGATCACACAAGACAGAACACCTATTTGTGTAGGTGGTTATGTTACTATTAAGACAAAAGAATTGGGTGAGCGTGATATCACCCTGCATAGAATTCACATTGAAGAAGATGCCGGTAAATCCATGCACTTGGCTCAGGAGGTAGATACGCTTGTAGATTTTAATCGTGCCGGTGTAGCATTGATTGAAATAGTAAGTAATCCTGATATTAAAACGTCTGAAGAGGCTTATGATTATTTAACCGAGATCCGCAAGTTGGTTCGCTATCTTGAAATATGCGATGGCAACATGGAAGAAGGTTCGCTTCGTTGTGATGCTAACATTTCAGTGATGTTGAATGGCGCAAAGCAATATGGTAAAAAGGTTGAGGTTAAAAACATGAACTCAATCCGAAACGTGCAGCGTGCTATTGATCATGAAATTGAAAGACAGATTGAAGAGATAGAAAAAGGTAATACAATTTTTTCTGAGACGCGCACTTTTGATGCAGCTACTGGTTTGACGTATGGCATGCGCACAAAAGAAGAGTTGAATGACTATCGTTATTTCCCCGATCCGGATTTAAGTCCGCTAAAGGTTTCTGAAGAGTGGCTTAGTGCAATCAAAGCTTCGATGCCAAGCTTGCCACGTGAGTTGTATAAGAAATTTATTTCGACTTATGGTTTACCTGAATACGATGCACAGGTGTTGACCGATACAAAAGATGTAGCATTGTATTTTGAAGAAGTTTGTAAGCTTGCAAAAAATTATAAAGCGGCATCAAACTGGGTAATGGGTCCGGTTAAATCATATCTTAATGAATTAACACTTACGGCTGATGAATTCCCATTATCACCAGGAATCATTGCCGACATTATTAAGATTATTGATGAAGGCAAAATCAATTTTGCTATCGCTTCACAGCGCGTATTCCCTGAGCTGTTAAAGAACCCGGGCAAATCGCCATTAGAAGTTGCGCAACAATTGAATGTTATTCAGGATAGTAATGCCGATTCAATTCTCCCAATCATTGAGGAAGTCATTAAACAATTTCCCGCAAAGGTTGATGAATACAAAAATGGTAAGAAGGGAATAATTGGCATGTTTATGGGTGAGGTTATGAAACGGAGCAAAGGTAAAGCCGATCCGAAAGTAGCAACCGAATTATTAACCAAGAGACTTGAAGAAGTATGATAACAATAACTAACACGCTAAGCGCTATGAGCAAGAACTTCGTAAGAAACAGATCTATATTGACAAATGTCAGGGCGGTTGGCTTCATGCTGATGGCGTTGTGTTTTTCATGTTCATCATCAGGTAAAGAAGATGGTAATGAAACAAGCTGGTATGTTACTGTGAAAGGTAAGGTAGGTTTTCCCCAGGAAGGTAAAATTGTAATTCAGGAAATGAAAGATGGTGGTTATGCATGGCAGGACACTATTACCCTAAAGAGCAATTATACTTTCTCAAAGAAAGTCAAGATATCAGAACCTGGTTATTATCGCATTAGCTTCTACAGCAAACAAAACGTTGATATCATTCTCTTTAAAAATGATATTGAAGTAAATGTGGATGGCAACAATCCTTCAGGCTTTAGTGAGATCAAGGGATCACCTGAAATTGAAATTCTACGCAAGGCACAAGTCATGTTACAAGAGACTGATCAATTGCCAGAGGTTGCTAAATTAAATGAAGAATTTACCAAGGCTAATCAAACAGGTGATCAGGCCAAGATGGTAGAAGTTCAACAGGCATATATGAAGCTTGCCTATAAAACTAATCTTAAAGTTGCGCAGTTTCTTAAAGATCAACCATCATCATTAGCTGTTATCAATCTGCTTGAAAACAGTGTAATTGATCGTGATCAGTTCTTTGATACCTATGTAGCTGTGGCAGAAAGACTAAAGAAAGAGTGGCCCAATTATGCACACGCTAAAAAGTTTATTGAATCAATCGATAAATTAAAAATGTTAGCGATTGGTCAGCCAGCTCCTGAGATAGCGTTACCGAATCCTGAAGGACAAGTAGTGAAGTTATCTTCATTTAAAGGAAAATATGTTCTGGTTGATTTCTGGGCCAAATGGTGCGGACCATGTCGCAAAGAAAATCCTAATGTGGTTCAGGCTTATAATCAATTTAAAGATAAAGGCTTTACTGTATTTGGTGTTTCGCTTGATCGTTCTAAAGAAGATTGGGTGAAAGCCATTCAGGAAGATGGCCTTACCTGGACACACGTATCAGATTTAAAATACTGGCAATCTGAAGCCGCTAAACTTTATAATGTTAACTCTATACCATTCTCTTTATTGCTTGATAAGAATGGCATTATCATAGCCAAGAACCTGAGAGGTCCGGCGCTTGAAGCTAAACTCACTGAATTGTTTGAGGACAAAGCCAAGCAATGAGATTACCATTAGTTCTTGTTGCAGCAGTTTGTCTGTTTATTGGTTGTGGTAGAAAGCAAGAAACTAAAAAATCCGTAGTTACCTTTGAGATGAAAGCTTTCCGGCTGGAGTCAGAGAGTGGTTGCAAAGGCGATACCATGGCCTGTGCCAGTTATACAATAGAATACCCTGTCTTTACTGGCCTTATTGATGCAGTTAATGATTCACTGAAAATCAAGATGGCTGCTGCTGTTGATACCGGCAATCCTGAGAGTGATACACTTTCCTTTGAAGCAGCCGGAAGATCTTTTATTGAAGATTATAAAAGTACAAAAGATGAATTTCCAGATGGCGAGATGGGGTGGTATTATAGTGCAAAGGTTGCTGTTAATATTTTAAGCGATTCCCTTATAAGCCTGTCAGTAGACAATGAATACTTCACAGGCGGCGCACATGGCGGCTATGGAACATTCTTTATTAATCTTGATCCTTCTACTGGCAAATCAATAACATTACACGATGTTTTGAAACCTGGTTATGACGAAACACTTCGCCAGATTGGTGAAGAAGAATTTAAAAAATCTATTGAGGAATTGAATGACTCAACATCGTATGCCGATCTGGGATTTGAATTCCCTGACGATAAATTTCAGCTCAATGATAATTATGGATTTACAGACAAGGGTATCCGCTTTGTATTTAATGTCTATGAAATTGGCCCTTATGTTTTAGGCGCCCGGGAAGTTTTTATTCCTTATGATAAAATTAAGAACTGGTTGAAGTAACCAGTTCTTAATTTTTACAATACAATCTATTTGTTATCTGGTGTAATCCCAACAACTGCTACTTCAGGAAGTGCGCCCTTTGCTCTCGCTTCATCAGCCTGCTTAACCTGTTGTTGAGTCTGATTATTCAATATAAAATTTATAGGCATAACCAGTTTCTGTTTAACCGCAACGTTATTTTGTTTTGCAGGTATCCACTTGGGACTCTCTTCCAGCAAACGCAAGGCTTCATGGTTGATTGACTCATCCAAACCTTTTAAAACTTTGATATTTGTCAGCGTTCCATCGGTTTGCACGATGAACTCCACGAAAACATTTCCTGATATTTTCTGCTGTCGCGCCTGAAGAGGATACTTGATGTTTGTCATTAAATATTTGTAATAAGCATCCATTCCACCAGGAAATTCCGCCGATTGATCAACAATTGTATAGACATCATCAGCCGTCTTTGCTCCCTCCGCAATTTGCTTGACTTGCTCATTATACTCAATGATCATAAATGTGCGGACTGGCTCATTGGGTTTTGCCGTAGGTGTTATCACATTGATGGAAGCAATTTTGTTTTGCTCCAATGATGCAATTCTGTCTTTGCCTTGTTCAGTGGTAGGTTCAATAACTAAATATCTCTTATCAGGATTTGATGCTTGTAGTTCGTCAAACTTTTTCTGTACATCAGCTGGAAGATCTGAAACTATAGTTGATAACTTAGCTAACTCTGTTGCTTCCGTCACAACCTGATCCTGACACGCTACTACAAAGAAGAAACCGCATACAATAATTGCACTGGCGGCCACCTTCCAATGATTAAGTTTTCTTTTACTTGTTTTCATCATGTTAATTCGTTTTAATGTTAATGAATTATTGAAATGATTAGCGAGCTTGAAGTCGGCCGACATCAGTGCAACCCTCGCCAGCAGGTTGCAATATTGTTTCACATCATGTTGTTCAGTGGCTTTTTCATCAGCTTGAAATTCATGAAGGTTTGTAAGTAATTTTTTATAAGTCCGCATGAATGGATTAAACCAGAATGTTATGGTTAACAGTTCAGCGAGTAACACGTCTATGGAATGAAGTTTATCAACATGAACACGCTCATGGTTGATAATTATTTTTTTCTCATCGTCTGTGAGTTGATCAGCATCTCCAACAATTATATATCTGAAAAATGAAAAGGTTGGAAATGGATGATTCATTTCAATGATGGTATATTTATTACCCAGAACATAACCTGGAAATTTCTGAGTTAGTTTATATAAATCAATTAGTTGAATAGCGAGTCTTATCAAAAAAAACACAACGCCGGTAGCATAAATACAAAGTAACATGTTGGTTATAGTGAAAAATTGAAAGCCTGCATCAACATGTTGAGTTTGATGTGCACCAACAACAACTTCGGGTAATAAATAAACTGCATTGCTTATCGAAGGAATATCACCGGCAAAGAGATTAATTTTTAACAAGGGAAACAGTAGAGAAGCAATTAGTCCTCCAACTAAATAGGTTCGTTTAAATTTGAAGTTTGTTTCGTTGTTTAGGATAAGCTTGTAAAACAAAAGAAACAGCAGTAACCCGATGTTTGCTTCAATCAGATAGTTGATGAAGGTATTCATAGCTATTGGTTTTTAAGTTCATCTATTAACTTTTGCATGTCACTGGCATTGAGTTTATTTTCCTTGGCAAAGAATGAAACCAGATTATTGAAGGAGCCATTAAAGTATCCTTTAATAAGATTGTTCAAATAAAACTTTGTATACTTCTCTTTACTGATAATAGGAAAGTACTCATGCGTTTTTCCGTAAGCCTTGTGATCAATAAATCCTTTCGTTTCCAGAATTCTTACAATGGTAGAGATAGTATTATAGGCAGGCCTTGGTTCAGGCATCTGCTCTATAATGTCTTTAACAAATCCTTTCTCTAAAACCCATAGTATTTGCATGACCTGGTCTTCGGCCTTAGTAAGTTCTTTCATAACGTAGTATTTAGGTATAAAACTAAAAACTTAGTTATATAAATCAAAACATTTCTGTTTTTATTTTTTTGACCGATTTCTCTTATGGGATTTTCTTATTCTTTAAATAGAGTATGGAGGTTTTCTTAATACTCCAGGATTGTAATAATTCGGGCGGTACTTTTGAGTAAAAGTCGAGTGCACCTAAAAGAAGATCACAATCACCATCCTGATCAACATCAGCAGCATCCATAACGAGCCAGCGACTATCTTTTGTCATTGGTGTAGTATGAGGCTTAAAGGTTTTACCATCGTTTTCAAAATAAATAAAACCTTCTTCGGGATGGTTTTTAAAGTCGGGAAAGAATGAGATGGCTGCAATGTCTATATCTCCATCGCCGTCAAAGTCGCGGGCCAAAGCCTGTGATGCTCCATGCATATTATAAAACCATGACTCTGAGAATTTATTTTTTCCATCGTTCATAAAAACTCTTACGCCATGATAAGGTTTTAATATGGTGGAGTAATCGGCATTATCTCCATTGGTATAAAGGATATCGAAGTTTCCATCATGATTAAAATCTGCTATGTCCATGAAACTGGATCCGTAAACAGGAGGGAAGCGAAGTAGCGTTGTTATTCTGAAATTGAAATTGCCGCTATTAGTTAAGAGTGCAATCTGCTCATCACCTTGTGTCATTAAGACGAGTAAGTCCAGGAGCCCATCGTTATTAACATCGCGAACAATAATTTTCCGTGCTCCAGGTAGACCATAAATAGTGTGTTTTTCATATTGGTCATTGCCCATATTTTTATAGGCAGTAAGCGCACCTGTGTAATTGCCAAATTCACAAACTATAAAGTCAGCTTGTTTGTCATTGTTCAGATCAGTTTGCTCAATGAATACAGGTCTCTTTAATGAATCGACAAGCAACTGTGGAGCACTGTTGTTTTTAAATTTGATAATTTCTCCAACAGCCCTATCGTTTGGATCCATAATACCCATTGTGCTTATGATAAATTCATTTTGCTTTCCGAAGAGAATAGATGACGGCGGACTGTTCAGTTTAAATGTATCTTCTAATACAAATTTATTGTTGTACTGATAGAGCATGGAAGAGCGCGTTCCTGCAAATATTTTCTTCGTGACTGTATCAGTCTTGAGTAGTGTAACTAATGGATCGCTATTAGAAATAGTAATTGGTTCTACATTAAATAATGTTAGTGTTGAGTCAGGTTTTTCAGCAGGTGGTACGACTAATGAATCTGGCGCAGATTTCAGATAATAGTTTTTAATCAATTCCCATTCTTCTACTGTGACTAGTGGTTGAGCTGGTAATGATTTGTAGATGAGTTCAAGATCTTCAGGAGGAAGGGCTAACGAGATTTTCATATTTTGAAATCCCATACGAAAAGCCATTTGAGGAAGTACTCCTTGTTCCCACGCTCCTTTGTCGAGAAGACCAGGCTCTGGAAATAAATGACAACTGCCACAATATTTATGAGCAAGTCTTTCTCCCTTTTGTTCTTCACTTTGACAACAGAAAAAAATCAGTGAAGCAGTGATAACAAAAGAAGCAGCGATAAAAAATTTCATGAATTGAATTAGAAAGAATTAGTGAAGCAGTAGGCCATGAGGTTGGCGCCCATGCGCAAAGCCTGCTGACGTTTTTCTTCCGGGTCATTATGAATTCGTTGATCTTCCCAGCCATTACCCAGATCACACTCATAAGAATAGAATACAACAAGTTTACCTTGATAGACCAGTCCGAAGCCTTGAGCGGGTTTGCCGTCATGCTCGTGTATTTTAGGTAAACCTTTAGGAAAATTAAATTTCTGATGATAAACCGGATGATCGAATGGCAATTCTATCAATTCTAACTCTGGAAAAACTTTTTTCAATTCTAACCTGATAAACTTATCTAGGCCGTAGTTATCATCGATGTGAAGAAAGCCTCCTCCCGTGAGATATTTTCTTAAGTTGGCTGCATCTGCATCTGAGAAAACCACATTTCCGTGTCCTGTCATGTATACATAAGGATAGAGAAACAGATCACGACTACCAACCTCCACTACATCCTCTTCGGGTGCCAGATTCATGTTCAGCTGTTCGTTGGTAAACTTGATGAGGTTTGGCAGGGCAGTTTTGTTGGCATACCAATCGCCTCCACCACTATATTTAAGTTTGGCTATTTTAAGGGGTATCTGTCCGTAAAGGCTTGTATACCCAAAAACGACAATAAAGGCGCTTAACCTTACTAGAGTGGTTACAATGGTGTTTTTCATTTCATTTAAAGATGTAAAAAAAATATCTTTAGTTATTAAACCTTTGGGATGAAAGGCAGTCAAATCAAAAATTAAATCAAAACTATGAAAACAAATAATCTTTTTGGTAAAGTAACCGCTTTTGTAGCTATTGCAATGGTTGGGCTTGTGGTGTCCTGTAAAGATAACGAAAGGCTTAACAGTACAGATGCAAGTAATGCCGCCTCAGAGTCTTTAACAGATTCTTATTATGAGGATTCTGATGACATTTCGTTAGCGGCAACAGATGCAGCTACAGCCCCAGCGAGAGCAGAAACAGATGATAGATTGACATGTGCTACAATAACAAAAGAAACAGGTGCAATTGATATTGATTTCGGAACCACAGGTTGTACTGATCCTCGCGGAAATATAAGAATAGGGATAATACACATTACCTACTCTGGTACACCAGGAGCAGCAGAGTTTACAGTAACTGAAACTTTTGACGGATATTCAATTAATGGAATCAAACTAGAAGGAACAAGATCAATTGTCAGACAAGCAACAGATCTAGCGAATACAATTATTCATAATATATCTTTAACAGATGGTAAAGCAACCTGGCCTGATGCATCTTATGCAACACGCAATGCACAATTTACACGTACAGTAAATACCAGCGATGTTACAGTAACCTTAACAGGTTCTGCATCAGGAGTTAATAGAAATGGTAAATCTTATACAATGGACATTACCAAAGCACTTGTTTATAAAGGAAGCTGTGCTGTAACAACTAAGATTTATATGGCTGTTGAGGGCACAAGATTATATACCAATACATCAACGGGCAAAACATTAACTATTGACTACGGTAGTGGTGATTGCGATAGAACAATATCAATCACGGTAGGCAGAATATCATTCAACTACACAGTTAATAAATAAAGCATTTTCATTTTTCCAATTAAAAGCTGCTCTGGTTAAGTTCCAGAGCAGCTTTTTTATTGCCATTTACTTTATAAAGATTTATTACGAGTTTATTTTTTTTAGCTTGAGATTTTTAGCTTCAATGCCTTACTTGCATACTTAATCTTTCCAGACAGTTATGAGGCAGTATTTAGACCTGATGCAGGATATTCTTGATAACGGAGCGCAAAAAACCGATCGCACAGGCACAGGTACCTTATCTGTATTTGGCAGACAATTACGGTTTGACCTCTCCAAAGGCTTTCCGCTGGTGACTACCAAAAAGCTTCATCTACGATCTATTATCTATGAATTGCTCTGGTTTTTAAATGGTGATACGAATATTAAATACCTGAAGGATAATGGCGTAAGCATCTGGGATGAATGGGCAGACGAAAATGGTGAGCTTGGTCCGGTTTATGGTCATCAATGGAGAAGCTGGCCTGCACCAGATGGACGGTCTATCGATCAGATCACTCAAGTACTAAACCAGATTAAACAAAAACCTGATTCACGACGCCATATTGTTTCGGCCTGGAATCCGGCGGAGGTTGATAAGATGGCCTTACCGCCATGTCACGCCCTGTTTCAATTTTATGTAGCTGATGGAAAATTATCCTGTCAGCTCTACCAACGCAGTGCTGATTATTTTTTGGGCGTTCCTTTTAATATTGCATCCTATGCGTTGATCACCTACATGTTTGCACAGCAGTGTGATCTGGAGCCAGGCGAGTTTGTGTGGACTGGTGGTGATGTGCATCTCTATACTAATCATTTAGAACAAGCCAGGTTGCAATTATCGCGTGAGCCTTTTGCTTTGCCTCAATTAAACATAAAAAGAAAACCTGCTTCCGTATTTGATTATCAATTTGAAGATTTTGAAATCGTGAATTATCAGGCTCATCCATCTATTAAAGCACCCATAGCAGTTTAACTTAAAGATGACCCTCTCGCGATTTACCTGCCTTAGCATTTCTATTCTGATAGGAATTAGCTTTTCATCATGTAAAAAATCAGACAATAAGCCAGCTGAAACGGATGGCTTTGAAAATGTCTATACAAATGATGGAACCTTGTTACAACGAATCAAACACATCCATGGCGATGATGATCGTATCGTTCGGGATTATTACAAGAATGGTCAATTGTTTCAGGAGATTCATTATGTGAATTACAAGAAGCATGGAACTGTGAAACAGTTTTATGAAGATGGTAGGCCATACATGATCATACCATACGATAGCGGTAAAAGAAATGGTACTGAAATAAAATACAGAAAGGATGGCACGCTTGCTTACGAAGCACCATACATTAAGGGTAAACCTGCCGTTGGTTTAAAAGAATATCTGCTTGATGGTTCATTGAAAACAAAATACCCTTCGCTGGTAATTACTCCTATTGATCGTATGCTTACAGATGAGATTTATACGCTCAGACTTTCTATGAGTGATGGCTCACATGCTGTTGAATATTATGAAGGCAGTCTTACCGATGGATTGTATCTTGGAAAAGATGCAGATCAGATTTATCCTGTGAAGAAGGGAGTTCTGAACAAAGAATACTATGTTCCTCAAGGGACCTTCCTTATGAAGCAGGTAAGCTTTATTGCTAAACTAAAAACTCCTCAGGGCAATTATTATTTCGCCAAGGCTAATTACAATCTGGCTGTAGAGAACCGATAAAGTTTTATTTGATCATTCGCTGACGCACCAATAATTCATAATTGTAGGGATCGTAGCTCAGTCCTTTATTTAAAATACTTTTTGATTTACTTACTTGACCTTTCTTGAAATAATAAACAGAAGCTAAGGAATAAGCTCTGCCCAATAACTGAGGGTCAACTTCCTGTGAGGGATTTTTATCCATAAAGGTTTCAAAAGAGCTGCGATACTTTTCGCCTGAAGGAATATTTCCAAAATCATAATCCCGTTGAAATTCTACGAGGTATGCATTAACCAATAAGCGTTTGAAATTTTTATTGATATTTATAGATGGATATTTCTGTCCATACATTTCAAGTTGGGAAATAAGTTCTTGTGCATTACGCTGAACAGAATATGATTCAGAAATGGAGTTGATGAGAATATTATTTGTTTCAGGACTTTTAGGTTTAATCTTCAGTGCTTCTTCAAAGTAGGGTATAGCCTCCTTGAACATGGCCATATTGTAAAGCGATCTTCCATTCTCGTAATTGTAAAGAAACCTTATTTCCTTCTGAAGCAACGTATCGGTAAGCGCCGGGTATAGCTCATTGTAGTATTTTTCCAGATGTTCCTTATTCGTTGTTTCAATTAGGTCTTTATGCAATACATGGGCAAACTCACTTTTAATAACATCACTGGTCATGTCGAATTTTTTGAACTTTGAAAGTTCAGCCAGGTAACGAGCCTGATTACCGGGTTTGTCTTTGAACTCTTCAAATGTTTTGAGGCAACTCAGAAACAACATGTACGAGATGCGTTCTGTTGGAAAGAACAAATATGATTTCTGAAACTGGTGATAAGCCTCTTCGTATTTCTTT
>DATJHZ010000200.1:0-6077 GCA_035493595.1 Cyclobacteriaceae bacterium
CTGTAATTTTTTGCATCCAGTTTTAATAATTGAAATGGTATGGCAAAGAATTTTTCTCCAATACCTAAAAATCCACCTATTTCAATTACAACATATTCAATTTTTCCATTTTGCATATCGATCATGATATCCTTAATAGAACCAATCTTTTCATCATGATGATTATAAACTTTATCACCAATGATTGTGTTGGCTGTTAAAAATCTTACAGGATTGTTTGGATGGGCGCCTGTATGATTCGTACCTGTTACATTGTCCTCATTAAATTTGCTCATGGCTATGTTACTTTAGTTTTAATAGTTGTGGTTTTTAATAGTTGTATCCATAATTTTCTGAAGCTCCTCAAATTGAAGAGGCTTTTGAAGGATACGAAAAGACGAATTGCAAGCTTTAGGAACACTCAGTGCACTAATCAGATTTAATTGTGCCTGGGGATGATTCATAATAATATAATCAGTCTTTCCCCAACCCAGACCATCAGGTAAATTGTTATCCAAGAAAATAACATCCGGTTTCTCTTCTTCCAGCATCTTCATGCCTTGTGCAAGCGTATATGCTATATAAACGTCGTACATCTGGGTAGAGAAAAAGCTTTTCATAAGAAAACCGAAGTCCTTTTCATCATCTATAACTAACATTTTTTTATTTCTCATAAGCTTCTTCACTTACTGAATAAAAAAACCTTGCCCAGACTCTAGTCAATACGCATGACCAAACCTTTACCCACTAAAGACCAAATGCTATTTATGAATCTCTAATTGTAGAAACCATTCCACATTATTGCCTGAAATTAGTTTTTACTACTCAAACTTCAACACAATAGCACACCTTAGTAATGGCATAATGTTTTCATTAACTTTTAGAGTATAGAATGGTATTGAACAATTTTATTAACTAATTCAAAAATTTTATGAGAAACATATTGTATATGATCGCTGTAATTCTAGTCATTGCCTGGCTTGTTGGTTTTTTTGCTTATGGTGCTTCAGGATTAATCCACGCACTTCTGGTTATTGCTGTGATCTCAATTTTAATCACAATAATACAGGGGAAATAGTAGAAGAAAAGTCTATTCAATTTCTTCAAAAGACTTAGCACTGTTTGATGTTAAATCAATCCATTAAATATGAAAACAACTAATTTTCTAAACGGTCAGACAATCATCTTAACGTTAGCTTTCATGATAGGCAGTGTTGTTGTTCAAGCTCAACAGCAACAAACTTCGGCTGAAACCGAAATGACTCCCAAGTTTGGTATTAAAGGTGGTCTTAACTTTGCAAATCTGTATATGGATAATGTAAAAGATGAACATATAAAGCTCGGTGGCAACATTGGCTTCTATGCCAAGTTGCCATTGGCTCAGGGGCTCTCCATTCAACCAGAGTTACTCTATAGCACCAAAGGTGCAAAGGTTAGTTACGACAACGTGTTTCAAGGTACTGGCGAATATCGTTTCAATCTGAATTATGTAGAAACACCTTTACTTATGGTTGTAAATCTTACCCGCAATTTTAGCTTAAGTGCAGGTGGCTATATTGCATATCTTACTTCCGCCAATATCAAGAGTGTTAAAAGTGATGGTACAGTAACAGGTGTAAACAATCTCAACGCTGATGATTTTCGTCGCTTCGACAATGGCTTAATTGGTGGTGCCAGTGTAGACATTCAAAATTTTACTCTTGGGGCTCGTTATAGTTATGGTTTTCAAAAAATAGGTAAGTCAGGAAATTTATCCAAAGATTTTACTCAGAACTCTAAAAATAACGCTATCTCTATTTTCATTGGATTTGCATTTTAAAGGAGGTGAATCTTACTAAATAAAAACTAAATTTTAAAAAGCTTGAAATGAAAACTGAAAGCATGTGCCTTTCTGTAGCACAGATGATACTTCAATTTCAGCTTTATGTGACTGCATAATAGCAAAGGTTGCAGCAAGCCCCAACCCCATACCTTTCGGCTTCATAGTAAAGTAAGGTTCAAACAAACTCTTCGTAGCTTCATTGCTCATACCACAACCATTATCCTGAATCAATACTTTATGAATGTTGGCATCAGAAACAATGGAAATTGAAATCTCACCTTCTTGCCCGATAGTAGTAGTGGCTTCTATGGCATTAATAATCACATTTAAAAAAGCTATTTTAAGTTTCTCTCTATCCGCCAAAACCTTTGCTTCTTTCTCAGGATAATCAAAATTCAATTTGATTTTACTGAGCGCTATACGGTCTGCAGCCTTTTCCAACGTTTCTTTCATAATTGTTTGCAGCGCTGTTACCTTTAGCTTCATTTTGTAATACTGATTCGAATCCATTAACTCATTGATGAGATCATTGATTCGTTTACTATTTCGCTCAATAACATTCAGAAACTCACGGTTACTTTCAGTAGCAGTGTTTTTTAGCAAGCCCAGTGACAATGTAATGTTATGAAGTGGATTTCTGATTTCATGGGCCAGTGTACGAATAACAAGACCTTTTTCTTCCAGCTTTTTTGATTGAATTTTTATTTCTTCAATTTTATTTGCCAGTGAGATATCACGTATCATTCCCTGAACGTAGACGCTGCCCGTAGAATCTATCTCCATGGAGGTTGATAGAAGACAATTCTTAATACTCTTATTCGAAGTGTGAAAAGAAACGCTAAAGTCTATGATTTCCTTATTTGTGGTTAGCATTTCAAACAACTCATCTTTTTCAACAACGCTATACATCAAATCAAAAAGACTCACCTGTAGAAGTTCTTCTGTTCCATAGCCAAAAAGTTCAGTAGCGGCAACATTAACATCATACAATCTTAGATCCTGATTGGAAATAAATATCACATCTTTGCTCCGATCAAAAATTTTTCTAAACTTTCTTTCATTCGAGCGTGATTGTTCAAGATTAGTGGCGCGTTCCAGGGCATAGCGAATGCATCGTTCAAGTTTCTCACTTGTCAATTCTGATTTTATCAAGTAATCTGCCGCGCCTGAACGCATGGCTTCAATATCTACCTTGGGGTTACCCTGGCCAGTCAATAAGATTATAGGATCTTTACAATCGCGCTGTATAGCTTCCCGCAGTAAATCAATACCTGTTTTGGGGCCCAGGTAATAGTCAATAAAATAAATATTGTAGGTAGAATTAAAAATTGCGGCACTGCCTTCATTGTAATCCCTACACCAGTCAATTTGAAACTCTCCACCTCGGATACCTGAAATTAAATCCCTGGTCAGCGCAAAATCATCTTCATCGTCATCAATAATGAGAATACGAATAAGAGAGACAGATGAAGATGGGTACATGTTAATAGTTTAAAATTCTATCCTGCCCCGGGGCACAAATTAAGCTTTCGTGTATATCTGCTATTTATTTTTCTCTTTGAGCAATTGATATTGATCCAACTTATTATAAAGTGTTTTCCGATCGACGTTCAACAACCTGGCTGCTTTAGATTTATTAAATTTCACTTTTTTAAGCGTGTTAAATATGAGTTCGTACTCAGCATCAATTACCACATCTTTTAAGGATGCCGCCGGAACTTCTTCCTCTACAGCTACATGCATTATTGGATTTTTTATCTCTATTTCTCTTTCCAAAGGAATAATACCAGCATCATCAAATTGAAGTTTTGCGAAGTTTGAAATTTCAAATGGAAGTGTACGTGCTTCAACCCTGTCACCATCTGTCAATAAGGCTGCTCGTTTTATCACATTCTTTAATTCACGCAGATTACCATACCACACATAATTTTGAAAAATATTTTCTACTTCACTCGTAAATCCTTTTATGTTTTTGTCTAATTCCTTATTTGTAAGTTTCAAAAAATACTGAGCAAATGTATTGATGTCTTCTTTTCGTTCTCGTAGCGGAGGAATAAAAATGGTAAACTCATTAAAGCGATGGTACAAATCCTCTCTGAATTTAAACTTTGTTGTACCTTCACTATCCCACAACTTTTCATTGCTGGCAATAATAATGCGAACATCAAGCTCTGTAAATTTTGTACTTCCAACTTTATGCATCTTTCTTTCTTGCACCACGCGGAGCAGAGATACCTGAACATCATATTGCAGATTAGAAATCTCATCTAAAAAAATAGTACCGCCATTGGCCATTTCAAAGCTGCCTATCTTTTGGAAAATTGCACCCGTAAATGCACCCTTCTCATGACCAAATAACTCACTGCTGGCAAGTTCTTTCGACATTGCTCCGCAGTCAATAGCGATAAAAGGTTTGTTCTTCCTTTTGCTGCGTTTGTGAATCTCCTGAGCAATTGCTTCTTTCCCACTACCTGTTTCTCCATATATGATCACACTGTAATTGGTGGGAGCCACTCTTTTTATCTGTTCGAGAAGAGAATTGAATACTGGGCTTTCTCCAAAAATATATTGATCTGAAATAACTGTAGAACTCTTTTTTCCTTCAACTAATTCTGTTGAAGCATCCTGGTTAGATTCTGTTGTCTTGCCTAGTGCTTTGCGAATGGTGAGAAGTATCTCTTCCGGAAAAAGTGGTTTGGTAACATAATCAAAAGCTCCCATCTGCATTACCTGTACGGCCACTTTAATATCGCCGTAACCTGTAATAAAAATAACAGGCATGTTAGCATACATGATTTTTATCTTTGCCAGTAAGGCTACTCCATCTATATCGCCCAACTTAAAATCACAGAGAATAAGATTGGGTTCTTCTTTTTCAAGCATTGCCATGGCGCTTTTTCCATTGCTGGCCTCTAGCACCTGGTAATTAAATTTTTGAAGATATCTCGCCAACACCAGGCGCATATCATGATCATCGTCAATAACTAATATTTTTTGCATTACCATATTTGGTTAAACTTACAACCTCTTTCTTTCCGAATAATAAATTCACGAACTCCACATAGCCCGTAGCTGTGCAGGAGGAATTCTTAACTGATCGCGATATTTGGCTACTGTCCGTCTTGCGAGATTAAAACCCATTTCTGATAATAGCGCTACGAGCTGATGATCAGAAAGTGGATTTTTTTTGTCTTCATTTCGCACTACTTCTTCCATCGCTGATTGAATGACGCGGTTACTGATATTTTCTCCTGATTTATTCTGTAATCCTTCTGAGAATAGTTCTTTTAAATGGATTATTCCAAAATGTGTATCGGCATACTTGTTACATGTAATACGGGAAACCGTTGAAATGTCTGCGCCGATCCGATCGGCAACGTTTTTAAGAATCATCGGCTTTAAATAATGAATATCTCCATTCAGAAAATAATCATGCTGAAGTTCAACTATGGCTCGTATAACTTTTTGCATAGTCTCTTCGCGCTGCTTAATGGCATCAACAAACCATCGGGCTGAGTTGAGTTTGCTCTTCAAATACTGATTACTATTGTCACTATGACCACTTTTTAAAGTCCCGACTGGTATAGATTGATTGATGAAGAGTGATGAGGAGCGTTGACGATAAAGGGAAATTTCAAAAATATCTCTGGCACAGCGAACGATAAAATCGGGAATAACAGTGGCATGCGTGCTTGTTGAATCTGTTTCCGTAATGGGTTTAGACTTGCATGTTCTGATTAATTGCAAAACAATTTGAAATTCGTCTTCATCAATCTGAAGAAGCTTAGCTATACTTTCTGTGTTTTTAAAAGAGAAACTATCGATATGATTTTCAAGCAAACAAATCGCCTTTTTAACATCAGGACGTTTTGCGTTCATTTTTTGTAATTGAAATATGAGAAATTCCTTAATGGTAAAACAACCTACACCTCCAGGTTCAAGTTCCTTTACAACGGATCTGATCTTTTCCAGCGAACTCAATTCAATAACAGAATATTTTTTAAAAGAATAATCGTCAGCCAGCACATCCAGGGATTGCTCCAACAGACCACATTCATTCACAGAATCAATAAGATAAAAAGCTAGATCAAGTTCAGTCTCTGTTTTAAAAATGATTGCTGCTTGTTCCTTTAGGTCATAACGAAAGTCGTATCGTTCTGAAATAGGACGTTGAGGTAAATCATGATCGGATAAATAATTATTGTATTCGAGTTTGTAATCGGGTATATCATCATAACGATATTCTTCTTCATCCTGGTAATCCTGAATGTTATTC
>DATJHZ010000201.1:0-4423 GCA_035493595.1 Cyclobacteriaceae bacterium
GTGTTTGCCTCTGTCTCGGGTGATGTGGCGATGCGCATACAAGGTAAGTATCCTGTTCGTCGTAAGGATGAAGGCAAGTTTGTACTTGATGGTAGCAAGAGTTCTACGGGATGGAAAGCCTATATTCCCAATGAACAAAATGTGATGTATAAAAATCCAGCAAGGGGTTTTGTAAGTTCGGCCAATCAATACCCGGTAGATGCAACGTATCCTTACTATGTGACGGGTACTCATTTTGAAGCCTATCGCAATCGCCGCATCAATAAGGTATTAAGTGAATCAAATAAAATAGATGTCGCTTACTTAATGAAACTTCAGAACGACAACTATAATTTAAAAGCTGCCGAAAGTCTCCCTGTATTCATAAGTTATGTTGACTCTGCATCGCTTAGTGGTGAAGAGAAGCTGGCATATCAAAAACTAAAAGCATGGGACTTCTACAATAACATTAACTCAGAAGGGGCATCATACTATGAAGCGTGGTGGGATAATCTGATGCCATTGATCTGGGATGAAATGAATAATCCTAACACCATACTCTATACGCCAACTACATTCAACACCATCCATCTCATTAAAACAAAACCAGATTTCAATTTCTTTGATGTACAGAAAACATCTGAAAAAGAAACGGCCAAAGAAGTTATTCAGCAAGCCTTTAAACTTGGTGTAGCTGATATTGTGAAATGGAAAAAAGAACATTCCAGTGAAAGTGTTGACTGGGCTGAATATAAGGATAGTTATGTTGGTCATCTTCTCCGCATTGATCCATTGAGTATTCACATCAAACACGGAGGTAATCATGATATTGTAAATGCCAATTCAAAAACGCATGGTCCATCGTGGCGTATGGTAGTAAGTTTGGAGAAGTCAGGTGTGAAGTGCTGGGCTACTTATCCCGGAGGACAATCTGGAAATCCAGGAAGTGAACATTACGCTGATATGTTAAACAAATGGGTTAACGGACAATACTATTCTATTCTCTTTATGCACTCGCCAAAAGATAATGCCGACAAGATATTTTATTCAACTCAACTTAATGCTTCTTCGAAATGAGATTTTTAATTCAGGTGATCACTATTATCATACTCGCTTTTTTATTGGAATTATTCCTGCCATGGTGGAGCATTGCATTAGCTGCTCTTGCAGCAGGTATAGCTGTACGCTCGAATGCTAATTTTCTGGCGGGCTTTTTAGGGATTGCCATTTTGTGGTTAGCAAAAGCGTGGCTTATTGATTCATCAGCCTCTACGCCGTTAGTAGAAAAAGTGACGCGCATCTTTACACTTCCTAACAAATCATTGCTCTTTTTGGTAATGGCTTTGCTCGGTGGACTTGTCGGAGGGTTTGCTGCGTTTACAGGATCGTTGCTGAAAAAGAAGTCCTAAACAGTTTGCATATTTTTAGTTCGCATTTGTAAATTGAATCAAAAATATATAAACCCATGAAATTAAATTATCTAACCAGAATCACGTTTGTCTTAGCGCTGATTTCGCTAAGCATGTTTACTCACGCCAATGCGCAGGAGTGGGTTGAATTAGGTAGCCGAAAAGTAAACTTCGGCCTGGACAAAGATGTTATTGAAGTAAGCTACACTGGTGGTACGTTTACTGCCATTAAACTTGAAGTAACCGATGGCGCGCTTAACATGCACAGATGCGTTGTACACTTTCAAAACGGAACGAAACAAGAAGTTGAACTTCGCCACAACTTTGCCAAAGGCAGCGAAAGCCGTGTAATTGATCTGAATGGAAATAAGAGATTCATCAAGAAAATAGATTTCTGGTATGACTCTAAGGATTTGCAATTCAAACGGGCAACGCTAATTGCTTACGGAAGAAAATAGAGGTTATTAAAAATATTTTCACGAGGCTCTGTCGAAACACAGAGCCTTTTGTTTTTTGTGCTGACTTAAGATAACAAGCATGAGGAAAATGTAAATCATGTAAATGAAAGAGATAATTGTGCAAATCTTAATTCCACTATTCACAGTATACTTGTATAGTCAATGCACAGATTAAAAAGCTGGCTATTACGTTTAAAGACAATACAATGAACTATATAAAACAAACCTTTCCTGTTTTAGAAATGAGCTGCGCAGCTTGTGCAGTCAGTGTAGAATCTATGTTAAAATCAGTTTCAGGTGTAAAGGATGCCGGTGTAAATTATGCCAATCAGTCTGCCTGGGTTGAATATGACAATACATTGGCTCAGCCTGGTGATCTGCAAAACGCTGTGCGTTCTATTGGTTATGACCTTGTAGTGAATGTAGAAGATCCACAGGCAGTAAAGGAAGAAGCTCAGAAAAAAAACTTCGAAGAGATAAAGAAACGAACAATCTGGTCTTCAGTACTTGCTGTGCCAGTGGTGATTATCGGTATGTTCTTTATGGATATGCCTTATGGTAATTATATTTCCTTCATCTTATCTGCACCTGTCGTATTTTATCTGGGAAGGAATTTCTTTGCCAATGCATGGAAGCAAGCTAGTCACGGAATGGCTAACATGGACACGCTTGTTGCCTTGTCAACGGGTATCGCTTTCCTGTTTAGTGCCTTCAATACTTTCTTTCCTGAATTCTGGCATACGCGTGGAGTACATCCACATGTTTATTATGAAGCAGCCACCGTGGTGGCTGTTTTCATTTCGCTTGGAAAACTTCTGGAAGAAAAAGCAAAATCGAATACTTTTTCTGCTATTAAGAAACTGATGGGGCTTCAACCAAAAACAGTACGCGTCATTGCAGATGGTGTAGAACAAGAGATACCCATTGCATCTGTAAAAGTCGGCAACATCATTATTGTTCATCCCGGAGAAAAAATTCCGGTTGATGGAAAAGTTGTAACAGGCACATCTTTCGTAGATGAAAGTATGATTTCAGGTGAACCAATACCTGTAGAGAAAAAATCAGGTGAAAAAGTTTTTGCGGGCACAATCAATCAGAAAGGAAGCTTTCAGTTTGAAGCAGAGAAAATAGGTGGTGATACAATTCTCGCACACATTATTAAAATGGTTCAGGAAGCGCAGGGAAGTAAAGCTCCTGTACAAAAACTGGTAGACAAAATTGCAGGCATCTTTGTTCCCGTTGTGGTTTCCATCGCTATTATAACATTTATAGTGTGGATGATATTCGGTGGAGAAAATGCATTCGCTCAAGCATTACTCACTTCAGTCACTGTGCTTGTGATAGCGTGTCCGTGTGCTCTTGGCCTTGCGACACCAACTGCTATTATGGTGGGTGTCGGTAAAGGAGCAGATAATAATATCCTGATTAAAGATGCTGAAAGTCTTGAGTTAGCCCATAAAGTAAATGCAGTTATTCTGGATAAGACAGGAACAATCACTGAAGGAAAACCAGAGGTGACAGATATGTTATGGATGACACCTGATACTAACAATGATTTGAAGCGCATTTTATATTCTATCGAAATTCAATCAGAACATCCACTCGCAGATGCAGTGGCAAAACGTTTGAGTAACGAGACTATTCAATCTGTACCAGTAGATAATTTTGAAAGCATTACTGGTAAAGGTGTAAAAGCGAAAGTCAACGGAAAAACATTCTACGTTGGAAATAAAAAACTGATGGATGAGAGTAATATTCTCCTGTCGGAAAAATGGCAACAGGATGCTATACACCTTCAGCGTGAAGGTAAAACTGTGATTTACCTTAGCGATGATAAGCAGGTACTGACGATATTAGCCATTTCTGATAAAATCAAATCAACATCTAAACATGCCATTCAGTTATTGCAAGAGCGGGGCATTGAAGTCTACATGCTCACTGGCGATAATGAACATACAGCCATGACGGTTGCAAAGCAGGTTGGTCTTAAACATTACAGATCAGAAGTGTTGCCGTCAGAAAAAGCAGATTTTATCAAGCAACTTCAGGCACAAGGAAAAATCGTGGCTATGGTTGGTGATGGTATTAATGATTCTCATGCGCTGGCACAAGCCGACATAAGTATAGCCATGGGTAAAGGTTCTGACATAGCAATGGATGTTGCTAAAATGACATTGATTACTTCTGATCTGCAAGCTATCCCAAAAGCACTTAATCTTTCAACCAAAACTGTACGGGGAATTCGTGAGAATCTTTTCTGGGCATTTATCTATAACGTCATTGGTATTCCGTTGGCAGCAGGTGTACTCTATCCCGTAAATGGTTTCTTACTTAACCCAATGATAGCAGGTGCTGCTATGGCGTTAAGTTCTGTGAGTGTAGTTGGCAATAGTCTTCGATTGAAGGCTGCAAAGATTTAGAATAAGACACTACATAAAAATTATATAAATCATTCCCCATATTATATAAAGCCTAACCTCAGACTTAATCGTTTATTTGTATACAATTTAAAATATGATTTATGGAAGCCGTTAAATATAAAACCAACATAAAGTGTTCGAACTGCATAGAGAAAGT
>DATJHZ010000202.1:0-10604 GCA_035493595.1 Cyclobacteriaceae bacterium
CGATTGTAATGCTAACGGCGTCGATTATCAGCCATGCGTTTTGCCTGGCGATCTGCAACTACGTCAGCGCGCACATGGAGATCTGATGTGGCGAATGTTTTACAATGCAGTGCGCGTTGGATGTCAGGGAATTTATATCTCTATGTATGATGAGTACAATGAAGGCAATCAGATTGCCAAGACTGCAGAGAATGCATCGATGGTTCCAGCAGGCTCAGGTTTTCTGGCACTTGATGAAGATGGTACGGCAGTTTCATCCGACTACTATTTGAGACTTACCGGCGATGGTGGCAAAATGTTGAAGGGACAAATTGGACTGACATCAACACGACCAACATCATACTTCGTTTCTAGCAGCGCACCCATTGGAAGCACAATTACCCTGAAAGGAAGCAACAACCTTTATGTAAGCAGTGAAAACGGTACAGTACCAATGCAATGTAACAGAACAACTGCGCAAGGATGGGAACAATTCATTGTTGTTGATGCCGGCGGTGGCAAGATTGCGTTACGAAGTCAGAGCAAATATGTCTCTTCCGAAAATGGAGCCGCACCAATAACGTGTAACAGAACAACCATAGGTGACTGGGAGAAATTTGACTGGGTTGTAAACGCAGGTGGAACAATTTCACTACGTGGCAATAACGGAAAATATATTTCATCTGAAAATGGCACAGCTGCGATGACATGTAATCGAACCTCCATTGGGCCATGGGAATCTTTTACTAGGTGATGTTTTGATTTTGATTAACGAGGCAGCCACAGCATAACATTAAATTCAAATCACTACTATAATGATCATTGGTTATAGTAGTGATTTTTTGTTTACCATATTGGAGAAACAAAAAGACTTTAATTCGGAATAACGTATACTGTTACCTCAAGTCAGAAAATAAAAAACAGGCTTTCGAAGGAAAGCCTGTTTTACAACATCACATCGCTGCAGCTAAAACAACTTCAGCAATGTTCCCGGGAACCAACTGGTATCGACAGAATGTGAGCGATGCAGATGCACGCCCTGATGATAGCGTACGGAGTGTTGTTACGTATCCTGAAAGATTCGCTAACGGTACTTCTGCATCAATCCATTGCGCATTGGCTTTAACACCTATCTCGCGAATGATACCGCGTCTCCTGTTCAGATCACTGGTGATGGCACCTGTGTATTCCTCAGGAGTAATGATGTCAACGCGCATCACCGGTTCAAGAAGTTTGGGCGAAGCTTTCTTCGCTGCCTGCTTAAAACCTAACGACGCTACCAATTCAAAATCCTGCGCTGAAGAATCTTCATCATGAATGCTTCCGTCAAATAGTCGCACGCGCATCGATTCCAACGGATACCCAGCCAGAACACCATTCTTCATCGCCTCCTCAAAACCTTTCTTCACAGAAGCAATGTATTCTTTTGGAATTGAACCGCCTTTTACCTCATTGATAAATTCCAAGCCTGCAGTTTCACCAACTGCCGGCAGTAATTCAAAATGAATCTCCGCGAAACTTCCACTGCCTCCGTTCTGTCGCCTGAAAACTTCCTTATGCAACACCGCCTGTGTTAACATTTCACGGTATGCAATCCGTGGTTCTCCTTTCGCGACCGCTACACCATATTCAGACGCAAGTTTTTCCAACACCACTTCAAGATGCAATTCGCCCATGCCCTTCAGTATGGTCTGTCCTGATTGTGACTCGACTTCCAATTGCAACGTTGGATCTTCATCTAACAACCTTGAGAGTGCGTGACTCAACTTACCGGATTCTTTCGCTGACTTCGCCTCAATGGCATAACCAATAACTGGCGCAGGAAAGTCCATGCTCTCAAGGTGTATCGGATGATCAGGCGCAAACAACGAATCACCTGTCTTTGCATCCTTCAGCCCAACAATGGCACCGATATCACCCGCCTGAAGCGCTTCCAATGGCTCCAGTCTGTCAGATAGAACACGGAGTAGTCGACTAACACGCATTGTTCTTCCTGTGCGGCTGTTTTGTATCTGATCACCACTACGGAGTGTACCTGAATAAATTCTTATCAGAATAAGTTTACCCACATAGTCGTCCGTGATTACCTTAAATACAAGACCAGTAAATGGTGCCGATGCATTTGTTTTACGCGCAACACTTTCACCACTATCCGGATGCGTGCCTGTTATCTCGTCAACATCTGCTGGCGAAGGCAGGTAAGCTACAATTGCATCGAGTAAAGGTTGCAAGCCTTTATTTCGAAATGCCGCGCCACATAACACGGGTGTAAACTGCAGCGACAGCGTTGCTTCACGCACAGCCTGCCTGATTTCCATTTCACTTACTGTCGCTGAAGCCGTATACTTTGAGAAAATCTCTTCGTTGACTAACGCCAGTTGTTCAAGCAAGTGATGTCGCCAATGAGTAGCTTCTTCCATCAACGCATCAGGTATAGGTATACACTCATACGATTTTCCATCGGCATCATTCCATACAATCCCTGTCCACGCGATGAGATCAATGACTCCGACAAATGAATTCTCTGCACCAATAGGCAATTGCAACGGCACCGCTATAGTATTTAGTTTGGTTCTGATCTCATCTACCACATTTATAAAATCAGCGCCTTGCCGGTCCATTTTGTTAACCATAACGATACGAGGTACGCTATACTTATTAGCTTGATGCCACACAGTTTCCGACTGAGGCTGCACACCCGACTTCGCACAGAATACAGCAACGGCTCCATCCAGTACACGCAAAGAGCGCTCTACTTCAGCAGTAAAATCTACGTGGCCTGGAGTGTCAATCAGGTTGACCTGGTAGCGAGTTCTTTCCATCTCCCAGAATGTTGTAATGGCAGCAGAAGAGATTGTAATTCCTCTCTTCGCTTCTTGCGGATCGCTATCCATCACCGTATTGCCCTCATCTACATTCCCCATTTTATGAATCATGCCCGTATAATAAAGTATGCGTTCGGTAACGGTAGTTTTACCGGCATCTACGTGAGCCATAATTCCAATATTTCTTATTTGTCTTAACGTTGTCATATTTAGATTCTTTAAAGTGTTTGTAAGTAATACAATAAAAAAGCCTCTCATCCGAAGATGAGAGGCTCGTGAGTAAGCATGCAGCTTCCTCGTGCCTATGTCTCCGGCATTTTCGGGATATCACCTACTATAAATTTTAATTGTGTTTTCATTGTTGCTTTGTTCTTTCAGTTAATAAGTCTCAATGGGAGGCAACAAAAAAGCCTTTCCGGAGAGAAAGGCTTGATATGATCTTAGTCATGATCTACATACCTCATTCTTCCGAAAACATATTGTGCCCCCCATCTCCTATAAAGATGATGTGGCTACTGGCAATAATAGCTTTAATGGCCATTTTACCTGCAGTGATGCTACGAATTTTGAAGTTTGTTGTCATGGCCTTTAAGTCTTAAACTTTTTACCGGGGGCAAAGATATAAATATTTTCTTATATAGAGATTTTTTGCCCAACGAAATAACACAAAGAAGCTTCGACTATACTATCACAAGCTCCAATAAATGACATCACACATTAACAATCGAAAATAGCATGCGTGCTTCCCTCATTCAACACCCTAACTAACTAAGTGACTACTACGATTGACGGAGTCAATACATCCACTAGTTTATTTAAGCGTAAACTCATAAAAAACATTTACGCTATGAAAAACCTGATTCTATTTTGCTTCGCTGCGATTGTCAGCACATCTCATCTACTAGCACAGTATAAAAGCGAAAATCTTAAACTTGATTCGCGCGCCGTAACTTCTGGTAATAAATATCTATTTCAGAATTTACAACTTTATCCAGTTAGGGCCAATAAAACATTTTTGACATATCATAAAGGGCTATCCAAATATTCAACTCTTAAAGAAGCACTAGAGAGAAAAAAGGTTGCCATCACGGAACAGTCTGATGGTGGAACTGTTAACACATTGTTTATAGAGAATATTTCCAAAGACACAATCATTGTGCTGTCAGGCGAAGTAGTGAAAGGAGGTAAACAAGATAGGGTTATTGCTCAGGATTTTATTCTCTATCCAAAAAGCGGCAGAAAGGATGTATCGGTATTTTGCGTTGAACATGGACGATGGAGTCCCGAGGATGGCGACACTTCCTTCAAACAGTATTATGATATTTCAACTAATGAAGTTCGTAAAGCAGCCACAGTAAAGAAAGATCAACAGGAAGTTTGGAACAAAGTATCAGAGACTACAAATAAGAACAATGCTAAAACATCCACGGGCACGCTTACTGCACTTCAACGATCTGCTTCATTCAACACAGATCTTAAGAAGTATACAAGTCATTTTCAAAGTTTGCTCTCAGCAGAAGCAGACGTTATAGGTGTTGTTGCTGTATCTGGCAATAAAATACTTGGATGCGACATGTTTGCAAATCATGAACTCTTCATGAAGTATCTTCCAGGTTTATTAAATTCCTATGCTACCGAAGCAATTACTTCAGGCAGTAAAGTGAGTGTATCGTATGACAAGGTTACAGAGTATCTTTCATCTATCATCTCAGACGAAAATAAACAGGAAAGAGAGATCGAAAAGAAGGGCACTATGCTAAAAGACGGATCTAAAAAAATTCACCTTTCAGCATTCTAAGTTGCACCTATTTCTTTAAGCAGAGAAGTGACCTGAAATAGTTTGGGTCACTTCTCCATTCATCAAATACCTCTTTAACATTTTGTTTACAAGAGGAATTCTCTTTTCTACTATGTCACGATTAACTATTCCGGAAAACCCTTTCCATCATTCACCAATTTTAGGAGACTGTCTTTGATGTGGTGCGTCCATCCGGGTTTACAACTCTCATAACATTCACTGTCTGGCGTCATGCCCTTGTGGACAAAATCAATCTGAGTTTTCGTACCATTCTCAGTAAGAGTCCAGATAACTTCTGTATTTTTCCACTCCTTCTTATCTTCTATCCAATCAAGATTGCAGTCTGTTACTAACCAGGTAATTTTCTTGTCTGGCATAAGTTCGGAAATTCTAAAATTCACGTAGGTCTCTCCAAAGTACACGGTGAATTCATCATTTAATTTGTGAGCCTGCCCTTTGAAATCTTTTGCCCACCACAAATTAACCTGGCCAATCCTTTTCAGAGTCTCTTTTGCAGAAGCCTTTACCGCAAGGCTATAGCTGAAGTCTTGTTGCTTTTTCATATTGATCTTGATTAAAAATTTATATGTAACTTAAAGGTTACCCAAATTTATAGGTAACTTTTAAGTTACGCAAATCTTTAACGAGAAATTTATGAAGAAGAGTACGAGAATTGAAGTATTCTAAAGTGTGCTAGCTATCAGGCTGAACTATTGGACATTCTTTATTCTACTCTTTCGATCCTATGCTATGGCGAAATCTATACCCGCAGCAAGCCACGGAACCCTCGGGCAGCATAGTAAGATTCTGCACCATTGTGATACATGAAGATAGTGTCATAACGACGATCGCAAAAGATGGCACCACCGAGTTCTCTAATCTCAGCTGGTGTTTTCACCCAGCTCGATGTTTTCGTATCGAACTTTCCAAGTTTCTGTAACTCCCGATACTGTTCTTCTGATAAAAGTTCAATGCCCATAGCAGTTGCCATATCAGTAGCGCTATCTTTTGGTTTATTTTCCTTTCTTGACTCCAGGGCTTCACGATCATAACAAAGACTTCTGCGGCCATTAGGACTTTCAGGTGAGCAATCGTAAAAAATGTACTCGCCAGTTTTTTTATCATGACCAACAACATCTGGTTCGCCACACGTTCTTTCCATTTCATTTAGCGACCACAGTTTTCCAGTCTTGCCTTCAAGCTTTGATTCTACTTTAGCCCACTCAAGACCTTTATGACGGCTCATGTTTTTCTCAAAACGGGCTCTCAATGTTAAGAGTAGTTCCTCACGTTCTTCTGGTGACAACTTCTCTTCTGGTCTGATTTTTTTTGACATAGCTTTTATGTTAAAGGAGAAATAAGTAGTTCATTAATTTAATAAATATTTTTTTAGGAACATTAAGAACCAGACTTCTCCCCTTTCAATTATCACGATCTGGTTGCTTCCTGTTGATGATAATTTGTAGGCATACTTCCCACTGCGTGGTCTTGTTGGCTGCCATCAGTGTCGAGTCGTTCCGCTTCCAGTCTTAAGTCATTTGCATAGGCCTCAAATATGCCTTTGAAATCAGGTAACATGCCCTTAACCAGTGCGAAAACTAAACCATGAAAGTGTTCTTTCATTATAAATAGGGTCGAGCCGTTGTCGTTTGGTTTTAACACAAAGGATCGTGTTCCTTTGAAAATCATTGGAACTCCATCGCTCCATATCATGCGTTCATTCTGCACTACATCTGTAACCCTTGGCGTGAATGTTCGCTTTGTACCCGGCACATGAATGCGAATTCGTTCGCCTTCACGGATCACGCCATCAATACCAGTCACCGTGGAGTTCCAGCGAGCAAAGTTATTTGCATCAGTCAACAGGGCCCACACAATCTCAGGCTTTGCCTGAATGTTAACCTCTACCTGGCACACCAATGAAAAGGTGCGCTTCACTTGCATAAATCTTGTCTCTTTCATTTTTTTAGTCTGTTTTAATAAATAACAGAACAAAATAAATGAACGATTGCCTTGCAGAGAACTATAAAAAGGTAATTAGAAAAATCCTGTCGGTCATTCAAAGATAGCTGTCGGTAAACGAGCTATTCAAAATGTTTGAATATTTCACCGCTGAATCATTGTCATCAGGATTCAACTGCTTGCAGAAGATTTACTAATCGTCTAATCCTTTTCCCTCCAGAATTTGAGGCATACATTTTTCAATTCTTGCTTCACGGGTTTTAGATTGTTTGGCTTGTGAAAAATAAAATAAGTATCCTCTCTGACGTCCGGGGGTAAGCGCTTCGAATGCTGTTTTCAACTTCTTGCTCTTATCTAATTTCTTCTGAAATTCCTCCGGGACTTTGTAGTCCGTTGTCTTTTTCAATTTCACCTTCAAACCAGCTTCTTCAGCTTCAACGGCTTCGTAGATATAAGCCTTCAGAGTTTTTTCCAGCTTGGTAATTTCACGAACATTGGTGAACCGCATCTGGCGCGCAGCCTGCACATTCTCTGTTTGCTGAATCAGAACGCCCTTACTATCTTTTAATAATGCACCTTTAAAAAACAAAACAGCACAATATTCTTTGAACACATGGATTAAGACGATGTTACTTTTCTGAAACGTGTAACAAGGACAACCCCACTTCAATTCTTCAACCAGGTTACAATCAAGAATGATTGTTCGCAATTTCTTGATTTCTTGCTGCCATTTTTCGGCTTCAGTGAAATACCAATCAACTTTAGGATTCATGCTGCTGCTATTATTGATTAACTGTAACTATCGGAGCGACCTTTCTACTGGCCGGTCTGAAATACCAAGATACTATAGTTAGAATTAATAATAACAATGAAGGCAATATGTCAATTACAGATCCACCCGTCGCCATGTGTGAAAGTATTGCTCCCGTCATAGCAAAGAAAAAACCTGCATAAGCCCATTCTTTTAGTAAAGGAAATTTAGGAATAAGCACGGCTACAACTCCCAAAAATTTCCATATGCCAATTATGGTTAAAAAGTAAACAGGGTAGCCCAACTGGGTAATGCTATCCAGTCCTCCTGCTCCTTCTTTCTGTTTCAATAATTGTACTGCTCCGGTTGATACCATTCCTAACGCAAGCCAGATGGTAGCGATCCAATAGATAATTTTATCTCTCTTAGTCATAATGTGTTATTTTAGTTTGCTTACTATTTCTTGTAGTCTGTTATGTGCCATGTTTATACCATAGGAGAAAGGCATCTTCAACACCTGGTCTCTGTGCGCAACTGATTCATATATGACGTGCATGTTGAGTCTGCTGGTGTCGTCCGTGAGTTGCTCAAATTCTAAAACCTCAAGCTGAACACCAAAGGGCATCTTCTCAAACTCAAAAGTTCGTGTGATTTTCTGATTCAGAACGAAGTCATGAATTGTACCATTGAACCGGTGCTTGTTCCCTTGAGGATCGGTTGTTTCAAATTGAAAACCGCCGTGCTTTTTGTTTTCAAGTTTCAGCACTTTCGTTCCCATCCATTGCTCAACAATATCAGCGTCTTCATACGCTTTAAAAAGTAATTCTAATGGCAAATCAAATTCCCTTACTATTACTAAATCTTGTTTGCCGTCTTCGGCATTGATTTTTGTTTTACGTTCCATAGTATTGTTGGCAGCGGTGTTTTGTCTTCACTAATTTTCAATAAGTCCGATGATGTTATTGTCTTTATCTTTTGCACTTGCAATTAATCTTCCTCCTCCAACATTTTTTACATCTTGAATAATTTCTGCACCAGCGTCAAGGAGAAGTTGTAAACTGTCTTTAATGTTATCGATATGATAAAATGCTGTCATGCTTGAATTATCAGGAGTGCTGGGAACTAATCCAATATCCTGATCGCCAATTTTGAAACCAACATAATAGGGTTGGTCTGAATATGGTTCAACACCTAAAAGTTTACGGAATAATGTCTTTGACTGGTTTACATCCTTAACAGGATAAATAACAGTTTTGATACCCTTATTCATAGAGTTTTATATTTTCATTTGTTCCTACTCTTCTGGATTTTCGGTGTCTCCCGTTTTTTGTTGTGGTTTCTGTTCCACAATAGTTTTTAATCATAATCAGTATAGTTGAACGATTCGCCTTCGTCGCTGTCTTAGCACTGACTTTTGTTTATCGTTCTTTACTATTCTTATTTTTTTGTTTTGTATTTCTTCATGATGGCTTCTAATTTATTAAATCGGTCATCCCACATTTTGCGGAATGGTTCAATAAAGTCGGCTACTTCTTTCATTTTTTTTGCGTTGATGTAATAATAAACCTCTCTGCCGTTTTGTTCTTGCTCAAGTAGTTCACACTCTGTGAGTATTTGCAAGTGTTTTGAAACAGTAGGTCTGGCTGTATCAAAGTTTGAGGCTATGGCGCCCGCTGTCATAGATTGCGAAGCCACCAACAGAAGTATAGCCCTTCTTGTCGGGTCAGCAATGGCCTGGAAAACATCTCTTCGTAAATTCATTATGTAGTTATATGGCTACAAATATATATGAAGCCATTTAACTACACAATAGTTTTGAAAGAAATTTTTATAGGGATTAGTACAGAAGTCTTAATAACTGTCAATAGATGACATTATTATCTCTCCTTCATCGCAATATCTCTTGCAATTTTTTGAGCATCGAGAGCGATCTCGCGGATTTGCCCGGTTGGTGAGATCCAGAATCCACAGAAATACAAACCATCTTTGCCAAAATACTTTTGCTTGTCTACGCAAACTTTCAGATCGTCGAATCGATCTTGATCAACATCAATGATCTCGGCGTAGTCTCTGTAGTAACCAATGCCTGCCACTATTGCGTCGAAGTCTTTGTTTGTGTCATCATCAAAAAAAACTGTTTTGTTCTGGATGTAATTTATGTTGCTGTGAATTTTGATGTTCCCTTTCCTGATATGATCAATCGTACCAATGTCTAGCAATGGTGCTGCACCATCTTTTCGAATTTGTTCCAGCGGACCGTACGAAAGTTCCTTAAGTCCAAGTTTACCAATATCACCAACGAGCAACCGAATGAGTGGTGCATTCATTTTATCTGCTAACCTCGGGGGCAAAAAGTTCATGATTAAACTTAATCGTTGAACAGAAATCCCAACGATATCACGTGGTACTACATTTACAGGCGATCGAACTGCCATAGATGGCATGGCACCTTGTTCAAATAAATCAATGGCGATTTCACAGGCAGAATTACCAAAGCCTACAACGAGAACATGTTGTCCGCTGAAATCTTTACCTGTTTTATAGTCATAGCTATGCACTATTTTTCCAGGGAAAGTTTGCATGCCCTTAAAATTTATTGGCTTCGGTTTTCCAAATGGACCTGTAGCGACGATAACATATTTAGATTTGAATGTACCGTTCGTTGTTTCAGTGATCCAGTATTGGTCTTGCTTCTTTACTGAAATGGCTTCGGTGTTAAAAATGGGATCGATCTCAAATTCGCGCTGATAATCGATTAAGTAATCAACCACCTGCTGACGTGATGGGTATCGTGGAATTGCTTTGTCAAATCCTTTAAAAGGCAAGCCAGACAATTTTTTATTGGTGTGAAGATGCAGTCGGTCATAATGATTCCTCCACGTTGGCGCTATTTGCAATTGCTTCTCGATGATAAGATAGGGTATACCTTTTTTTTGAAGTGACGCCGCACTGGCTAACCCTGAAACGCTGGCACCTATGATGAGTGTATTAGCTTGCCTGGTTGTCATAGTAAACTGTTTTGTTTTCCATGGTTATACTCAATCGAATATAACACATATCGTCAATCATAGAGTGGCTATCGTGCTTTGATTTGCGATAAAGCACTCCATTGCAAACGTCTTAAACAGTTTAGTGTAATTCTTCCTTCAATAATATTCAATCTCTTCCGGTCTTTTTCTTGGCAATCCTATTTTGATTGCGCATTTTACTAGTTGAGAAACCGAGACATTAACCTAAACAGAATGGCTACAAAAAAATACGATGTTGTTATTATTGGAGGAGGACACAA
>DATJHZ010000203.1:0-4798 GCA_035493595.1 Cyclobacteriaceae bacterium
TTTCTCGTTGTAGAAAAGATTTTTCTTTGCCGTCTTATCCCAAAGACTTTGATGCACATGTCCGCCACAACCTGGAAGATTTTCACTGATCTTGGCCATGAACGTTGCCATGATACCGTGCTTATATGCAATTTCTTTTACGGCTGTTTTAAAGAGAACTGCACGATCGGCAGCTTCCAGTAAATCAGAATAAACAATGGCGGCTTCTAAAACTCCGGGTCCGGTTTCGGTATGCAAGCCTTCAAGTGGCACATCAAAATTTTTGAGGAGGTCGAAAAGATCTGTGAAGAAAGAATTTTTCAATGTGCTACGAAGAATGGAGTAGCCAAACATTCCCGGTGTTAACGGCGTGAGGTCTTTATACTTTTTATCACTTGCACTTTGAGGTGTTTCTTCGAAGTTAAACCATTCAAACTCTTGTGAGAAGAAAGGAGTGTATCCGCTTTTGGTTGCTTCGTTTATAACCTTCTTTACTAGTTGTCTTGGATCTATGGGAGATGGCTTTCCATCAGCTTCAATAAGTTCACCAAGAAAAAAAGGAATATCATTTTCCCATGGAATTTTTCTGAAGGTATTTATATCCAGTGAGGCAGGCGAATCAGGATAGCCGGTGTGCCATCCGGTAAAGGTGCCTTTGTCGTAAGCAACATCGGCCGCATCCCAACCAAAGATTACATCGCAGAAACTCGTTTGGTTATCAATGACACTCAAGAACTTTTCAACTGATATGTATTTACCTCGGAGAATGCCATCGATGTCAGTAAAAGCTACCTTCACTTTGCCAGAGGGATGGTTCTTAACGTAATCAAGAATTGCTTTGGTTGTCATGGTAAAACCATTAAGGTGAAAATTTACAAAATTATTTTGGAGCTCCTTTCAATTTGAGAAGTTTAAACAAGAGATAACATACTCCTAATATAAAAAGATAGATAAGTCCAAGCGCTAAATTGTAAATGAACATCGATAAAAATGAGCAGACAGCAATGACCAACGCCACAATGGGAAACACAGGATACATCGGCACTTTAAATGGACGATTCAGATCTGGTTCTTTTCTACGAAGTGTTATAATACTGATCATGGAAATGATGTATAAAGTCAACGCACCAAAGACTGCTATCGTTATTATTTCAGAAGTCTTACCTGTGAGCAGTGCAATCACACCAATAACCATGTTGAAGAGCAATGCATTTGATGGTGTTTGAAAACGTTTGTGAATTCTGCCGAGAATGCCTGGCGCGAAACCTGTTCTTCCAAATTCAAATGTTGATCGACCCGCGGCTAATATCAATCCATGAAATGATGCCACTAATCCGAACAAGCCAACGGTGATGAGTAAATGATAAAGCAAACTGCTATCGCCCACAAGTTGTGCCAGCGCCAAGGGCAAAGGTGAATCAGAAGTTGTGCCATCAGTTTTATAAACGATGGCTTCCCAACCTGCTACACCTACAGCACTTAAGAACGTGAGGATACATAAAACGACGAGCGTAATGATGGCTGAACCAAATCCAACGCGAATAGTCCGTTTTGGGTCGATGGCTTCTTCTGCAATGTTAGCAACGCCTTCAATGCCCAGGAAAAACCATATCGCAAATGGAATAGAAGCGAAGACACCATTCCATCCATTGGGAAAACTATTTTGTGTGAGGTTAATCGATTTAAAATGTGGCAATGTAATCCCTGAGAACAACAGAAGTTCACCAACGGCAAAAATGGTGATGATCAACTCAAACGTTGCAGCTGCTTTAACACCTGAGATATTTAGTGCTGTAAAAATCACATACGCTAAAATGGCAATGGCAAGAATGGGGATCTCTGGAAAAAACAAATTGAAGTAGGCCCCGATAGCAAAGGCAATAGCCGGAGGCGCAAAGATGAATTCAATAATCTGAGCCATGCCGGCGAGAAAGCCAAGATCTTTGCCTAGTGCTCTATTAGCATAATCAAAAGCACCACCGGCCTTGGGTATAGCACACGCTAATTCGGTATAACTAAAGGTGAAGGTTACATAGAGAATAATGATGAAACCTGTGGCAATGGCAAGACCTAACGTTCCTCCCTTTTCAAGCCCGAGGTTCCACCCGAAATACATTCCTGAAATAACATAGCCAACACCCAGCCCCCATACCATGGCGGGGGTGAGCGTTCTCTTTAACTCGTTAGATGATGACATGAATTATGTTATTCGGTTTACTTATTTCTCACCAAGGGATTGATTCAAATACTTTTCAGTTATGACTTGAAGCTAATGATTAGATTTCATTTAACCGCAGTGTGTGTGGTGAGATTTTTACTAACTGTAGTATGTATTTGAAGATTTTGCCTGATAAAATTGATTTATATCATTGACATCAACATGAGTTTTGTATGGAGTAAGAGAAATCGCTATCGTAACAATGATTTATGCAACCATCGCAGGGACAAGGTTGTTGAAGAAAAAAGTATGCAGCTCGCCAAGATTTATTTGCACATTGGAAATTGGTACATCCGTAGATTGGTGCTCCGTGTTGGATTACTTATCTTGTGATTAAATAAGAAGAGCCTACAATGGGTTCTGTGAGAACCTAAGGGGCAACTCCCTTGGTGACTCGACTGGTGGGCAACTGGATTAGAAAATATGTGACCGACTAAAAAAGATTAAACATTGAAAGCGGCAATGAGACAACATCTTGGACTCTAACATTAGATTCAACAAAATTGCAGGCGCAGGACGATACAACTTATATGCGAATAGCTAAAATTACGGTGACTGTCGTGGACATGGTTAAGGACCCTGGAATTAATAGATGTAGTTCTATCAAAACGAAAATAATTACTGACGAATAAGAGCCATTAAGACCCATCGGTGACTACAGAAATGGGTGACGTGGAAGAAATGATGTTTAACAACGTTTTATTATATGAAATTACTTTTTACAATTCTTTTTGTCAGTACAATTCTCGCGTCACTTCATTTAGAAGCACAAACAAGAAAGGATAAGTTTAAGGACGTCACCATAGTTAATAAAGATCAATCTATTTTCAGAGCCTGGATTGATCTAGATCAACTAGTTCAAGAAGGGAAATTGACAAGCAGGGATTCTGTTTTTCAAAGGTACACACTTGCAGCAATTTATTCTATTCAAGTCGATTCTAGCGTCTATTTGCTTAAGTCGATTGGAAACCGAAACGATAGTATTGCAATTTTGAGCAGGGCAATTGAAGGAAAGGTAAGTGTATATACACCACCGCTCGAATCGGGACTTGAGGCTATTTTTGTGGAGAAGGATGGAGCAACATTTGAAATGCGTCGAAAGGTTGTGGAGGTTAACGGTTTGAAATTCTATCAAAATGAGTTTAGAGGGTTTCTTCAGGCATTCTTCTCAGATTGTAAGAGCATTACCAAGGCAATGGTTGATAAAGTACCTTTCGGTGAACTCCCAATTATGAAGATTATATCACGATATAATAAGTCTTGTGGTTGGGAGAAAACAAACAGGGCTAATAAGTATAGGGCAAAGTTTCAGTATGGGCTGCAGCTTGAAGGAGTACATTATAATTCAACAAAAGGTGCTTACGAAAACTATTTTAAAGGCGATCGACCGGCCTCGGGTTTCGGCCTGGGTTTGTATGCAAGAGTTGATTTTGCCCGAAAAAAAACTGCCTTCCTAGTTTCGGAGTTAACCTTCAATCACATTTCCGGAGGTGGAGAAATTACTTATTATGTGACTGATCCGGAATATCAGATATTCACAGAACATCATAATTTCAATATTCAAGAACTTAGAAATACATATTCAGTTTACTTTAATATTGTCCGTTTTAAGAAATCGACTTTAGCAGCTGGGGGTGGAATGTTTTTTCAATATCAGCTAAAAAACAATTCTACAGTAACAGACCGTAAGGTTACTACATTGAGTGCCAAACCGCAGGATAAATTTGGGTTTTGTCCTATTATCAATGTTCTTTTTAACATGAATGGAATTGGCTTTGGTTACCAGGTGGTATTCATGGCCGCTCAATTAAAAGGCACTGAAGATCTACATATAGAACATAAGGTTTACCTACAGATAAAGTTACTAAAGAAATAATGCACGGCAAGTTGACAAGTCCGACTACTATGTGAAGTCACTAACAGATACCATAATGGACAACTAAAAGAAAAGGGCCAAAGAATAATCATCAAAGACAAAGCAACTAAGGAAGGGAAGTGGGAATATTATACTGAGGCTGGCACTTTAATAAAAACGGAAAACTATATCAATGATAAACCAATATCAGTGAAATCCGCCATTCGCTAATAATGAATATAGTCGATGGTGGGTGCAGTGTAAGTTTTAAATATTTATCTTAGTTCAACGCTCAGTTATCGGTGGACAGACTCGAGCTCGAAACCCGCCGCTCCTTGTGCTAGCTTTGACAATAACCTGCGAAAGAAATAAAGTATTTAAATGATGAGTCTTATAGCTTAGCGTTGCGACTATAACAAATCGACTTAGACAAATGAGAGTTACATTCGTTATGTATTTACTGGTGACTTGTGTCGCTTCTTTTGGGCAGCCGCTAAAACGTTTATCATTTAAGATTGTGCTAATCTTACCGGACACAGTTTTCTTGTGCAATGAATTGAGACCATATGCGGACTTGATTGAATCTGATTATGTAAGAGAATACCATTCTTCAATTAAGCAGATGGAAGCTAGGTTGATATCGTGGGATTCTGTAAACAGAAAGAAATTTCCGTTGACAACACAAGCAATGGAACAACAATTGACTGCTTCAAAATCATCAGAATATGAGATTCGTGCTTTTAAAT
>DATJHZ010000204.1:0-11808 GCA_035493595.1 Cyclobacteriaceae bacterium
GGACCGTTCAAAACAATAAGTTCAAATGGCATGGTTACTTTCAAGCTGGTTCAAGGTGTTACAAACAAAGTAATTTCAACATCCATAGCCGATGCTTCATATAATGTAGGTGGTGGACAATTATCAGTAAATGCCGCTGGCGGAAGTATGACCATAGCAGTTAACAACCTGAATTTACTATGGTGCAATGCGTGCTCTGTTGAAAATTCAGGAGCATTGATAATGGATACGTTGAATCTTTATGTACATGCAGGATCTGTTACGCTTAATGATTTACAGATTAATAAAATACTCCAGTTGAATGCGCTCAATACAGGAACATACAAGCTTTCCGGCACAGCTACATTTCTGAATCTTTCTATTGTTAACGCTACTCTCTTTAAAGGCTATGGTCTCATTACGGACAGCACTTATATCAATACAACAAATGCTTTCGATGCTGAGGTATACGCCACGCAAGTTCTGAATGCATTTATTTCGTCTTCTGGAAATGTAAATTATAAGGGCAATCCTCCAATAGTAAGAGTTACTGCAACGGGAAGTGGAAAGGCCGTTAAAAAATAAAAGGCTGCCTTGAATTAACAGACAACCTTTACTCACACACAAATAAAATCAATTACTTGCCCAACCTCACCATCAAATCGGCAGTGCGATTTGAGTATCCAAATTCATTATCGTACCAACCTACAACTTTCACACTCGTACCATTAACCATTGTAAGCTCACTATCGAAAATACAAGAAGAAGGATCGCCCACGATGTCAGCAGAAACTAATGGGTCTTCAGAATATTTTAAATAGCCTGCCAATGTTCCTTCTTTAGATGCTTTCTCAAATGCTTTATTTATTTCCTCTTTCGTTACCGACTTTTTTAGTGTCGCTGTAAAATCTGTAATTGAACCTACAGGTACAGGCACTCGCAAAGCATAGCCATTTAGTTTTCCTTTAACAGATGGAATTACAAGACCTAATGCTTTTGCAGCCCCGGTGCTGGTTGGTATTATGGAGACTGCTGCTGCACGTGCTCTGCGTAAATCTTTGTGAGGTGCATCGTGCAAGCGTTGATCAGCAGTATACGCATGCACAGTTGTCATGTAACCATTTTCTATTCCAAAATTATCTTCTAAAACTTTTACCAGTGGTGCCAGACAATTCGTAGTGCATGAAGCATTTGATACTACTGTTTCAGTGCCGTCGAGTATGTGATCATTAACACCTAGCACAATGGTTTTCAGATCACCCGTGGCTGGTGCTGAGATTACTACTTTGCGTGCACCAGCATGTACGTGTGCTTCAGCTTTTTCTTTCTCCGTAAATAAACCGGTAGATTCCAATACTACATCGATGCCTAAATCTTTCCAGGGTAGTTTTGATGGATCTTTTTCTGCATAAACACGGATCTTCTTACCGTTAATGATAAGGTTCTTATCGTCTGAACTTACCTCGCCCTGAAATACACCATGTAATGAATCATATCGAAAAAGTTGTGCCAGCGTCTTTATGTCAGTTATGTCGTTTATCGCCACAACATCAACTTCTTTTTTGCTGAGTAAAGCCCGGAATGTAATTCTTCCAATTCTGCCAAAGCCATTAATTGCTACTTTCATTTTCGTAATCGTTTTATATTAAACATTATTGAGTAAGTAATTAAGTATACGTATTTTGTACTAATCAGTACATAAATAATTAAAAAAATTATATAAGTATTTGGAGCTGCGTTTCGATAAGTGATTTTAGAATCGTATGGCTCGGATACATTCTTCTAGTAACGTTCAGTCCATTCCAAATCGTAATAAGTTGTCTGGCCAGTAGCCTGGCATCTGTCTTTGTTTTAAGCTGACCGCTTTTCTGACCTGTCAGTATGGCTTTATAAAATACCTGTTCCAGCTCTTTTAATATAGCAATAGCTTCTTCTCTTATATCCTCATCCTGAGAAGCCATTTCAACAAGCGTATTACCAATAAAGCAGCCATTAAGATGCCTATCTGTCTTGCTTTTCGCGATAGTGTTGAAAAATTCACGGACAATTTCAACGGCATTATCACTGGCATTGATATCTGCCTTTAACTTGTTAATACCCTCATTATGAAACTGACGTATGGTCTTAAGAAACAATTCCTTCTTGCCATCTTTAAAGGCAAGGTAAAAACTACCCCTCCCTATACCCATCGCTACCAAAAGTTCATCTGTAGAAGTCGAAGCATACCCTTTTTTCCAGAAAACACGCTGCGCTTTTTCTATAATACTATGGTCGTCAAATGTTTTGGGCCGGCCGTTCATACTCTTTTTTTTAGTAAAGGTATGTTTTGTAATGATTAGTACAATACTTAAGTTCGAAATGTTAGTGCATCCGATTTAGAGATAAAATATAAGCCTTGAACACGATGCAAAAAAAAGAAGACCGTCGCTAAATGCGAACGGTCTTTCTGTATTGCAGTGGTTGTGAGTCTTAATTCATTGAATATTTATCGCCGCGCCATTCATACTTTTTGAATATCAGGTTAATGGCTTCTTTAATTTTTGCTTTGTCATTGATAGTACCATTGCCTTTAGTTATCCCAGACGCGAAACCTTCCCATACAACATCACTCGTTTTAGTGTCAATAAGAGAAATCATAATGCTTCCAGGTTTTAAAGTATAGGAAACTGTGTCCTTCGGCTGTCTTATTTCTGAACCATCAGAAAGTACTGTGGGTTCTGTATTGTATCCTTTTATTTTTGTTGAGCTGTCGTAGATTCTGTATGCAATAAGCAAATCAGGATTTACATCATCTTTTTTATAACCGCGACCTTCCAATTCTGCTTTTGTTGCCTGTAAAATAGTTCTGTTAATAGTAGAGTCAGAAGAGGGAACAACATAAGAATAAGAATATACCACTACTTCTTTTTGATGAGATCTGACATCTGTTTTACCCTTTACTCTCTTTTGCTCAGTAACGGGATAAACTTCATCATATCTGTATTCAATAAGATGTGGATTTTGTTTATCTGAATCCATCCATCCAAAGGTTTTATATTTGGCGAGATCAATATTTAATTTCTTCTCTCCCTGAACAATAATGTTCTGAGCATATGTATATCCGGCTGATAGCAGGAGGAATAACAAAGTGTTTCTAAGTGTTTTCATAATTTTATTTTGATTAATTGGATTGCTTTTCAATAGCAGCAATATGTATGTAAATACCATGCCTCACTTAATTCCAGACGCCTGCCATGCCTGATGGACTTAATCGTGGCTGAGATAAATTTCTATTGTGGAGAAGAGTACCCAGAAGAAGGCTATATATACACGGTTGTTCTACACTGACACAGATATTAGGGGCTTACGTAAAAATGTATCGGTCTTCCACACTTTTGAATAAGTCGCATGGCTGCAGGCTGCCCTAGCTTTGCATCATCGATTTACTTAAAAAAGAAACAATCATGTCAAAAACAATTTTCATTACAGGAGCATCCCGCGGGTTTGGTAAACTCTGGGCAGAAGCATTTTTAAAACGTGGTGATAAGGTTGCCGCCACAGCCAGAAACCTGGATTCATTAAAGGACCTTGTGAAGCAATATGGAAATTCAATCCTTCCGATCCAACTTGATGTAAACAGCAGAGCAGAAAGTTTTGCAGCCGTAAAAAAAGCGCATGATCATTTTGGCCAGATTGATGTGCTTATTAACAATGCAGGCTACGGTCTCTTTGGAACCATTGAAGAAACTACAGAACAAGAAGCACGTGATCAAATTGAAACAAACGTATTTGGTTTATTATGGATTACACAAGCAGTACTTCCTGTTATGCGCAAGCAAGGCAGAGGTCATATCATTCAGGTATCTAGTGTATTGGGTGTTGCAACGTTGCCTGTACTTGGTATTTACAATGCATCAAAATTTGCTGTTGAGGGCCTTAGCGAAACATTAGCCAGCGAAGTAAAAGGTTTTGGTATCAACGTTACTCTTGTTGAGCCTAATGGATTTGCTACCGATTGGGGTGGTGCATCAGCTGTGCGTTCACAAGCCATGAAGGAGTATGATCAGGTAAAAGAAGCTTTTCAGGCAGGTCTTGTAGATGATGCTTTTGGTGTACCCACCTCTACCATCAATGCTATTGTGAAATTAGTTGATTCACCTAAACCGCCATTGCGTCTCTTCCTTGGTAAAGTTGCTTTGCCTTGGGTTAAACAGGTTTATCAGGAACGCCTGGCTACCTGGGAAGAGTGGCAGGATGTTGCTGTAGCCGCACACGGTAAATAATTTATTTTGAAGAACCATTAAAGCAGGGTCTGTGTTTACTTCACAGATTCTGCTAATTATAATACCATGAACCATTTCAAAAGTCTGAGCGATCTTCATCGCGCACAAGGGTTTCCACCACCGGAGAATCCGCTCATTAGTCTTCTTATGTGCGATGGCTCGTGCCATGGGCATGGAGGCATTGAGTATACCAGCGATTTCTATATGATTGGTTTCAAGAAAATGAAATCGGGCACGATGTTGTATGGCAAAACAAAATACGATCATGATCGTGGTTCAATGTCATTCATCAAGCCACGACAAATTGTTGCGATGCGTGATATTCAATTAGAAGAGAATGGTTTTCTGATGTTCATACACGAAGATTTTCTGAATGGACATCCCCTTCATCATGAAATCAAAAAGTATAGCTACTTTGAATATGAAACAAATGAAGCCCTGCATCTTTCACCACAGGAAGAAAAAATAATCTGGGAGCTGTATCACAAAATTGAAACTGAATATCGTAACAATCAGGATGAATATAGTCGTGGTATTATACTCACACATATGGATTCAATTTTAAAATACGCAGAGCGCTTTTACAGAAGGCAATTCATAAACAGAAAAGCAGTATCAGGGCACACCGTATCCAGATTCAACGAGAGTCTTTCATCATATTTTGAAAAAGGGATGGTAAAAGAAAAAGGCCTGCCCACAGTAAACTTCATTGCTTCTGAACTTAACTTATCAGCACGTTATCTCAGCGATCTGCTCAAACAGGAAACCGGCAAAACTGCGATAGATCTCATTCATTTATATCTGATCTCTGAAGCCAAAAATCTTCTCACCGGTGCAGATCAATCTGTTTCTGAAATAGCCTACGGATTAGGTTTCGAAAACCCACCCTACTTCTCAAGACTGTTCAAAAAAGAAGTAGGCATGAGCCCCGTTGAATTCAAGAAATTGAGTTTGAATTAATTGGTAGGATAGTCGATTGTCCATAGTCCACAGTCGATGGACTATGGACCGTTGACTAAATTTAATTTGGATACCAATTTCTCAAGCGTACATCAATGGAAGTATTCGATGCGCTGACAATTTTCTTAAATGCTTCTGTGTCGTTCAATCCATTCTGACCACGATAATGATATGGATACATCACCTTTGGTTTAAAATCCAATACAGCAGAAGCAGCTTCGTTGATGTCCATGGTGTAAGGTAAGTTCATGCAGACAAATGCAACGTCAATATTTTTTAAAGCACGCATCTCAGGTATGCCTGCGGTGTCTCCTGAAATGTAAACTGTTTTATTACCAAATGTAAGAACGTATCCATTACCTCTACCTTTAGTATGTTTTGCATCTGGTGATTCAGGTAAGTTGTACATCGGCACACCTGTGATAGAAATTCCCAATTGACTAATTGTTTGTCCATTGCTTACCACAACAGCTTTTGTTTTCAGATTATCTGGCATTTTGTCGGCCACAGCTTGAGGAACTACGATGATAGCTTTAGACGTATTGATAGCCTGAAGTGTTTCTACATTGAAATGATCGCCGTGTATATCAGTAATTAAAATAAGATCAGGAGCAGCTAAGCCTTCAAATGCTTTTGCACCACCATCAGGATCAGCATAAATAGTTTTACCATTCCATGTAAATACTATCGTGGCATGTTTTATGGGTTGAATACTTAACGAACCTTTAGATGTTTCAATAATATCTGGTGTGACACGTTGTGCCATGGACTGCCCAACGATGATGACAAATAAAATATAAAATAGTGATTTCATAATAATAAAAGTTTATCAGTAAGATTTAATAAATGTTTAATATTCTCTTTGAGTAAAACTATAGTTACTCAAAAGCTAAATCTTTTCCTATTGATAAATGACAAGGAGATGATACCTGTTTTAAGTGGACTCTGAGACGGGTTCACAACTTCTTCACAACATATTCAATAAATCTTTTAAATGTTGGATAAGAATCATTCCTGCATAAGATTCTGTTGAGCACCATATTAATTTCTGCTGAGCCAAATTTATAAAAGGCTTCTGTTTTACTAACAGTGCGTGGCTGCTTGTCAAAGTAATCTTCAAATCGTTGCCTCCAGGCTTTTATGTTGAACCCAAAGCGTTCTTTTAGCTCCTGCCAGATGATTGTAATATGCCTTTCCTGAAAATCATCTTCCGCGGTACGATTCAGTTGATATCCGCTATTTCTGTATTTATCCGACATAAAAAAGGTTTTAAAGTGGTGATCTTCCTTGTAAAAACTACTTTTAATAGTAATTGTACAAAATTATAAACTATTATAAATAGTTTAATTATATTGCTTCAAATTAATATTTATGGTTGAGTTTAATACCGCCATCCTGGCAGGGTGGATGATTTATGGTTATAAAGCATTGCGGGTTTTTAACTATAAAGACTACATAATAATTGAACCCCTGATTGAAGCTGAGCCTGATGATTTCAGTTCAGACTATTCTATAATAGAAATATGGGATGATCAATGTTTCGAGATGGCAAATGGTGCAGGCTTGCTAGAGATAAAGTTTTATCTCGACAGTGATTATATAAATGAGACTGATTATGTTTTATCATAATCTTTCGCGCAAGCGTCTCGCTTGTGCGCTTCCTCCAACAAGCATCCCGCTTACAAATATAATTTTCTAAAATAGATTCCAAACACCTCATGCACTATGAGCAGGAGATACAAAATTCATAACCAACAAAAACTTCACTTCGTCACATTTACAGTAATTAACTGGATGGATGTTTTCATACGAGATGAATATAGAAAAATAGTTATTGACAGTATTCAATATTGTCAACGGAATAAAGGATTAGAAGTTTATGCTTATTGTATCATGACCAGCCATATTCACATGATAATTGGAACAACTGGTGAAAAGAAACAGGAAGAGATTATTCGCGATTTGAAAAGTTTTACCTCCAGGCATATTCGTAAGGCGCTTGAAAATCCTAATCATGTTCATGAAAGTAGAAGAGAGTGGATGTTGGGCACCATGTATAAAGCAGGGAAAGATAATATCAACAATAAAGACTTTCAATTTTGGATGCAACACAATCATCCTATTGAATTGAGTTCTAACAATCTGTTAGATGAGAGGCTGAACTAACTATATACGTATGAATCCGGTTGAAGCAGGTTTTGTTGATCAGCCTGAAGCCTGGCTTTATAGCAGTGCTCGTGATTATGCAGGAGTAGCAAAAGGGAAAATTGATCTTATTTTTATTGAATAGTGCGCAAGCGGGACGCTGCGAATTGTTAGCGCACAAGCGGGACGCTTGCGCGAGAGTTCTAATTTCAAAGAAAACCATAAAAAAAGCTACTCCAAAATGAAGTAGCTTTAAATATTCTATCTCTAAAATTCTATTTAGCAGCAATCTCAATAGTACCCATATTAGTTACAGTACCAATCGACACTGAAACATTTGTTTTTTCAACGGATTGATAATTACTGTTTGGTGAAAATGAAACAAGATATGAACCACTTGCCAGGCCTCTTATCATAAACGCACCTGTAGAATCTGCATAGGTAGTGCGCAAAGTATCGTTGTTTAAAATTGCATAAATGGCAGGTGTTGCAGCCGCTGGTGTTACAATACCCTTTATTGCTCCATCTTCTGCTTTTGTAATAGTCCGGATAACTGGTTTTAATTTATAGCCACCATTCCCTGTTACTACAATGGATCGTGCAACATCAAAATCCAATAACAGTTTATAGGTAATTCCTGCTGTCAGTGTTTCATTAACCAAAAGCTTAAGACCTGACTGCTGAGCGCTAGGTGTACTCAAATCAAATACATCACCTGTATTCAATGCAATGGAATTATGGGTACCCAGTTTTAGTCTTACCTGAGAAATTTTTCCTGCTGGCAATTCCAATTCACCCAGCAATGTATCCAATCCATTGGTAAGGTCAATCAAGTTGTAAACACCCTTATTAACACTGAGAGTCTTCCAACCAGCATCAGATTCATCATCACCAACATGAACCTCCAGACTTTGAACATCAATATTTACGCTTGCAAAATCACCAGGAGCATCTGTTAACCAGATCTGCAACTTGGCATTTTTTTCATCGCTTGTACTGCACGCCATTATAAAAATGGATAGCAAACAGGCAATACCAATTTTTATTGCTTCCCTTTTCATAGCATAAGATTTTAGTCCTGACAATTAATACGTCAAAGCAAATCAAAGTGACTCGTCTTTAAAACCTGCATTTAGACAGAACACACTAATTACCTTTAAACATCTCGGTTTAATCGACAAAAATTAAACAACGACCCAAAACTAGACCTGAGTCTATTATCTCAATTTCAATATAAAATCCAGTTTCAAGATAAATGGAGAATTTCATTAACTATTTGATTCGCGAAGAAACCCTTGGTTAAAACTCCTATAGATTCGCAATGCATTTCATTGCTATTAATGTTGATTGATGAAAGATAACCAACACGTTAGCGAGAACTTATTTTCTTAAAGAAAGACTTTATCTAATTTACAATACACTAAGTCCGTGCAATAAACATCCCCAGCATTATGGTAAAGGACGAACTATTCAAAGAAAAAGAACACGACCAAAAAATATTCCATCAGGTCGATCGTGTTGATCTTTATCATTTCGGATATGAAACATCAGGAAGTGTAAAAGGCGATGCTGATGTTTTTGTTTCTTATTTGAACAGAATACTCAACGGCGATCTGGTTGAAAATAAATACAACGGATTTTCTGATGACGAGAAGAAAGAAAGAATAAAACAAATTAAAGAGCTTGAGTCTCAACTTCTGGAAAAGGAAGAGAATAACGCGAAAATAGAAAACGAAATAAAGAGCAAGGAAAAGGACATAGATAAATACAGAAGAGATCTTTTGCAGATCAGAGAAGCAAGGTCTCACGATCATGAAAAAATAAAGAAGGAAAGTTTTAGTGTGTTGAAATTCTCACTCAACTTGTTTCTCCTTGCCATGTTATCTGTTTACTTATTCTTCTTTTATGTCTCAGCAACATTCAAAGCGCTCTATATCGACTTTGAAGGCATTGCTGAAAAAATCGCTAAAGGCGAAGGAACCGGAAGTATAATGCCCGGAGCATACGAGTTAGTAGAAGCTATTCAATACAACTATCTTCTTTTCTTATTACCATTTGTATTTTATGCATTTGGCTGGGCCTTTCACATTCTACTTGAAATGAATGGTAAAATAAAATATGTTTTTCTCACCCTACTCATAGCGGTAACATTCACAGTTGATTTCTTACTTGCCATGATCATCAGTAACAATACAGAAAATGCCAAAGCGTTGATGGGACTTCCGGTAACACCATGGGCTCAAAGCCCCTCCTTCTACATTATTCTTTTTCTAGGTTTCCTGGTATACATCATCTGGAGCATTCTTCTCGACTCACTCCTCAGAGAGTGGGACAAAAAAGAGATTACTGATAATCTGCGAAAAATAATCAAGCATCTTCAAGGAGATAGTTTGGTTTTAAAAAAGAGAATATCAGATGTTACTGACCTTAAAAATAAAATTGCAGATTATCGAGAGGACATCAGTACAGTCATGGCTGGAAATCTAAAAAAATATATTGATCAGTTTTCAATGGGATGGATTGCCTATCTGACACCGCCCAGCATGAAGGATGTAAAGGAGAGATGTCTCTTTCTCAAAAAAGAGTTTGAAGAAAAGCATAACATCAAAAGCGGCATTGTGAAAGTAACAAATAAACGCTCGCTTTTGAATTTCACATAAAAGTCTGATGTCTCAACGATCTTAGTGATTCTATGCAGTTTGGTAAACAAATCATCCGCACGCTGGCAATACCCTGGATAGGCATTGCTCTTCTTGCTGTTGCTTGTAAAATGCCATCACCAGAGAAGAAGAAAAACGAATTACATGTAAAGCATAATTATATCATTTTGCTGGATCTCTCAGACCGTTTGATCATGCAAAACGATCAGCCTGCACGTGATACTCAAATTATAAAAGATCTCTATTCCATTTTCGAAGAAAAAGTTAAAAAAGAGTTATACATAAAATCAAGAGATGAGATCCGCGTTGTAATTGCACCGCAGCTAGGAACTGATCTTAATAACGATGTTTTCGAAGACAGGCTTTACGTTAACATGGGAAATGTGAATCACGTATTACGTAAGTCAATGGAAGACGACCGGAGAAAAGATTTCTTTTCAAACCTCGACACACTTTACAACAGGGCTGTATTCAGCCAACGATCTGAAGACTATTACGGAGCAGACATTTGGAAGTATTTCTATGAAGACCTTAAAACAGATTACTCCAATGATACACTTACTCAAAACTTTCTTTTTATTCTTACTGACGGTTATCCCATTGTTGGTCAACAAAGTAAATTGCTGAAAGTGAAAAATGAATTTCCGAACCTTGAAGTTGTATTGGTAGAAGCTGCTCCGCGTGAACGAGATCTGGAGTGGGACCACATCATGAGTATCTGGGAAGATTGGTTTAACACCATCGGAATAAGGAAATACACGCTGATTAAAAGAGGTTCCATCACAAAAGAACTTGAGCAAATCAAATCGGTTATTCAGGAAAGCAATACAGTGGATGTAACAGCATCACGAGTAATCCGTGCAAAGAAAGAAGCAATACCATCCGTTGATAAAGCAACATTAGCGGAGCTTTATAAAAATGAAAAAAGATATGCCCTGGTCATTGGTAACTCAAAATATAAAAACGTAGCCGCATTGCGAAATCCATTTAATGATGCAACAGACATGGCTACTCTTCTGAAAGAAATGAATTTTGACGTGATCAGTGTTACTGATGCCACATACATAGAAATACGAAGCGCATTTCAGAAGTTCCATGAAAAACTGGTAAATGGTCCAAAGGATGAAACTGTTGGATTAGTTTATTACTCAGGTCACGGTTTACAATATGATGGAGAGAATTACTTTGTGCCCGTTGATGCCAAGATTGAATATGAAGACGATGTTCCTCGACAATGTTTTCCCGTACAAAAAATTATTCTGAAAGATATGGAGCGATCCAATTCGCGAATGAATATTTTAATTCTTGATGCCTGTCGAAACAATTCCTTCCCACAATCTACACGCTCTCTTCAAAATGGATTAGCGGAAATGAAAGTAGGAAAAGGATCCTTCATTGCTTATGCCACAGCGCCAGGCTCTACGGCCTCAGATGGTGTTGGCCGAAATGGTTTATACACACAGGAATTAATTAAGGCAATCCGAAAACCCTATTTGCCAATTGAAAGTGTCTTTAAAGAAGTGCGCATAAATGTGTTACGACTCTCAGGTGAGAATCAGTATACATGGGACTACTCGAATATTACGGGCGATTTTTATTTCAACCTTAATCCTGTTGCACTTAATCAATAACAGGTTGGAGTTTGAATTTTGCTAACTGCACATCTCCGATCTCTTCTGAAGCTAAGGTATTTTTCAGGTATTCAATAGAAAGTATTTCAAAACAGTTTTCTTAGCGCGACTCATTTTTTTATTCCCATTCAACTCCATAGATAAATTTAATCTTCGCACAACACATGCTTC